>NZ_JBPXNG010000001.1:0-202484 GCF_051843155.1 Arthrobacter sp. KNU-44 | reverse complement strand
GGCAGGTTATCGGCTAAAAGTCAGGCTAGTTGATGGCCTGATGTCAGGCTATAATTCCCGGCATGAGAACCGTACCGCTCAGCGAAGCCAAGGACAAGCTGTCCGCCCTCGTGGAGGAAGCAGACACGACGCACGAGATCATCCAGATCACCCGGCACGGGCACCCGTCGGCGGTGCTGATGTCCGCCGATGACCTGGAATCCCTGCAGGAAACCATCCACTGGCTCTCGCAGCCGGGCATCCGCGAAGACCTGGACCAGGCCAAACGCGACATCGTCGAGGGCAACACGACCAGCGGCGCAGACCTCCGCCGTGAATTCGGGCTGCCGCCGCGGTGACCGACGCAGAATCCACCGGTTCCGCCCCATGGAACGTCGAGGTCACCGGCCCGGCACTGAAGGGTTTCCGGCGGCTGCCGGAGAAAGCAGCAACCGCGATCGTCGGATTCGTCACCGGCGCACTGGCTGACAACCCCCACCGGCTGAGCAAACCCGTCACGAACGGACTGCTCGGACTCCGCACCGCACGGCGCGGCGACTACAGGGTGCTGTTCACCCTCGACATCGAAGCGCACATCCTGTACGTCCACCGCATCCAACACCGCTCCGACGTCTACAAGTCCGACGTCTACAAGCCGCGTTAGCCGAACTCCTCGAGGAAAGATGTGCCATTGGGCAGCCTCTCCCCAGCTCAGGCTGACGAAACGTCGCCGGATCAGCCCTGAAGGAGTTGGAGGCGACGGGGGCTTCGCTATTCGGCTTCTCCGGGCGTCAGCCCGACTTCGTCGGTTCGCAAGGTTCATGAGCCCCATCGCTGCTGCGCTTGTGGGTATTGGCTACACCGGTTTTGTTGGCATGCTTTGCGCGGTTCCCCGCATTTCTGATTTTTCGCGCCCCGAGCGCTGCACCGACAAGTCCGGCGTTTTCGCCGATCCCGGCAGGGAGGAGGCTCGGCATGCGGTGATAGGTGAGGAGCCGGGCCAGTCGCTCCGTGAGCGGCCCGAAGAGTGCGGCTCCGGCTTGGGCGAGGCCTCCCCCGATTACGATGGCTTCGGGGGCCAGCAGCGCTACCGTGTGGGAGAGGTCAAGTGCCAGCGCGTCCAGGGCTGCGGCCCAGATTGTGGCGGCCTGTGCGTCGCCGGCTTCGGCGCGTTCGAGCACTTCCTTGGCGCCGGGGACCATGTTGCCGGTCAACCGGTTGTAGCGGCGCTGGATGGCCCCGGCGGATGCAATGGCTTCAAGACAACCACGACCGCCGCATACGCATTCGGGTTCGTCGGCCACTCTGGAGTGCCCCATTTCCCCCGCCATTCCGCCACCGGAGTGGAGCTGCCCGTCAATAAAGATCGCACCGGAAATCCCAGTCCCGATCACCATGATGACGACGTCGGCATATTCGCGGGCCGGCCCGAGAGCGTATTCTGCTTGTGCGGCGCCCCGGACGTCGTGGCCGAAGAAGACAGGTAGGTTGAGTATCTCCTGGGCCCGGATGCGGAATGGGACGTCGCGCCAGCCGAGGTTTTCGGCAAATATGCCGACTCCCGTTTCTTCATTGACATAGCCGGGAACGAGCAGACCTGCGGCTTGGGGCACAACGTCGGGGTGGGAAGATCGGAGGGATTCGGAGAGTCTGACGATCTCGGCGAGGACGGCTTCTGCGGTGTGCTCGCCGGTATGGGGCGTCGGCACCCGGATGATTTTCCGCAGGCCTCCGTCTTCGTCCATGAGGGCGGCTTTCATATCTGTTCCGCCGACATCGAAAGCCAGCACAGCGTGTCCGTGCCCCAGTCCTGATGCGCCGGCTGAGGGTGCCGGAGCATTGCCGGGCCCCTCTGCACTTCCAGGCACGGGCGGCGGGGCAGTGTTTGTTTGGGGCATGGCGGATATCTCTCTTCTCAGTGCTGTCCGGGATGACCAGGACGGGCGTTCTAAAGCCCTAAGTTGCCTGGTGCGGCAGGTCACAGGGGGTTTTTGGTTGCGGCCCGATCCCTCACAGGCGTCTTCCGGGCCGGTACGGCCGCATCGACGACGTGAACGGTTACTCCGGCGTGCGCGATGCGTTCCAGGTGCGCCGGGTCCGCCGAAGAGTCTGTCACGAGGTCATCTATTTGAGACAGGTCGGCAACCGGGGCCAGGGTGATGCGGCCTATTTTTGTTCCGTCTGCGACGACGATCACGCGCTGAGCGTGGGTCACCATCGCGCTATTTGTGCGCGCTTCCGTTTCATCGTGGGTCGTCACGCCTCCCTCGGCGCTGATCCCGTCCACCCCGAGGATCGCGGTGCCGACATTGATCGAGCGGAAAATATTCTCGGCAAGGGAACCCACAAGTTCGAACGAGTTCGAGCGCACCAGACCTCCGGTGACGATCAGACTGAGGTTGGGTCGGTTGGCGATTTCCATGACGGTTGTCAACGAGTTTGTGACGATCGTAAGTTCAGACCTGGATGCCAGGGCCTTCGCCACTTCGGCCGTGGTGGTTCCTCCGCTGAGTGCGATCGCATAACGTCCGGTTGGCAGGAGTGTTGCAACTTTTCTTGCGATTGCTTGCTTTGATTCGCGGTGCTGGGCGTCTTTAAGCCCAACGGGCAGCTCCGCATCCGATTCGAATCTCCTGGCCCCGCCATGGGTCCTGAGGAGCAGCCGCTGATCGGCGAGATCGGAGATGTCACGCCGGATTGTCGCCAAAGATACGCCAAAGATCTCCGACAACTCACCCAGGGAGACACTCTCGCGCTCATTGAGCAACGAGAGCACCGAAACCATCCGCGCGGAGCGTTTGGAGGCCATCTGCGGAAGCGGGCCTCCCGTATTGATCCATTGCATGCTCGTCCTCCCTGTTGTTAGCACTCACTTCGCTCATTTTGGAATGATCACTTGTGCGGACTTTTGAACAGTCTATTGCACATTTCGCTCAGTTTGGGGGAATATCTACAACATGACTCACATCACTTTCATCGGCGCCGGCAGTGTCGTTTTTACCCGGCAGCTGATCGCGGACATCCTGGGTTTCAAAGAGTTGATGGACGTGACCCTTGCGTTGCACGACGTCAACAACGAGCGTCTGACTGTGGCAGAGGGTATTGCCCGCCAGGTGAGTGACCGGCTGGGGGCGCGGGCGAACATAGTCGCGACCCTGGACCGGCGCGAGGCCCTTGAGGGTGCCGATTTCGTGATTAACATGGTTCAGATTGGCGGCATCGAGGCCACGAAGAAAGATCTCGAGATCCCGCCCCGATACGGTCTGAAGCAAACCATCGGCGACACGACCGGTGCTGGCGGAGTTTTCCGGGCACTTCGGACGTTTCCGTTTCTGACCGGCCTCACCGGCGACATCAGTGAAGTCTGTCCTGATGCGTGGCTTTTGAACTACACGAACCCGATGGCCATGAACGTCTGGTGGGCCTCTGTAGTGGCCCCCCAGATCAAGACTGTCGGGCTCTGCCACAGCGTGTACTGGACGGTTCACGGGTTGTGTGAGCTTGTCGGGGTGCCGATGGAAGAGACCCGCTACCGTTCGGCGGGGGTGAACCATCAGGCATGGCTGCTGGAGTGGGAACACCAAGGCCGCGACCTCTACCCGCTGCTACGGGAGAAGATCGCCGCCGACCCTGAACTTGAGCGCCGCGTCCGTGTAGAGATCTTCCGCAGGATCGGATTTTACCCGACCGAGACCAGCGAGCACTCCTCCGAATACCTGCCCTGGTTTCTCCGCTCAAACGAGCAGATTGAGCGTTACCGGCTCCGCCCCCAGGAATATGTCGCCATCAGTAAGGGCAACGTCCTTGAATTCGAGCAGATAAAGCACAGTCTTGCCGCGGGCAGGCCTTTGGAACTCTCCTCCAGCGCCACCGAATACGCACCCCAGCTCATCCATTCGATGGTGACCGACACAGAGCGGGTTTTGTACGCGAACGTGGTCAATGACGGGCTCATCGACAATCTTCCGGCCGGAGCCGTGGTGGAGGTGCCGGCGACAGTTAACGCCGCAGGTCTGAAACCACATGGCGCCGGCTCGCTGCCGGTGCAATGCGCGGCACTGAACCGTCCGTATGTCTCGGTCGCTGAACTCACGGTCGAAGCCGCAAGAACGGGCAACCCGCTGTTGATCCGTCAGGCACTTCTGATGGATCCGAACACCAGTTCAACTCTTACCCCGGAGCGGATCTGGGAGTTGTGCAACGATCTGGTCGCGGCCCACGGGAACCTGCTGTCCGAACCCCTTCGGGAGCAGATCCAGCCCTCGTCATTCTGACCCTGTCTTCTTTCGGTCAGGCCACCCGCTGCCGGAAGCAGCGGATCTCCTGTTTCTTTCCGTCAAGAAGCGCCGATTCAGCCCGCTTCATTCACAGCGCCCCGTCCCACCAGATCCACAGCAATGTTGCTGTTCCCCGAAAGGTATTTACTCATGAGCATTGGCAAAGTTAGTCAGCTCGCCGCCGCCAGTCTGGCGGCAATATTGGCCGCTTCCGTCACCGGTTGTTCCGCCGGCCAACCCGCTTCCGGCCCGAACGCGGCAACCGCCAGCGCGGGGCCGACAACGGGCGTGACGATCAACGTGACGCTGCCCGGGAGTGCTCCGGCCAAGGCGAGCCTTGACCAGTTCACAAAGGACACCGGCATCACGGTGAACTGGACGACACTGGACTGGGACAGCCTCCAGACGAAGATCTCGACGTCCGCGACGTCGAAAACCTATTTCGCCGACGTGACCGATGTTGACTGGTCCAGGGCCGGGCAGCTGGCGAAACTGCAGTGGTTCCACCCGCTGGATCAGTTCCTGGACACCAAAGCCATCGCCGCGGATATGCCCCAGCTAAGCTCATTCACTGTTGACGGCAAGGTCATCGGAATCCCGAACGATGCGTCTTTCATGGTCACGACCGTCAATTCGGCCATGTTCAAAAAAGCCGGTGCCGATCCCGCGCCGAAAACGATCAGTGACTACACGGCAGCCCTGAAAAAAATCCAAACAGCGGGCGTCTCCGAGCACCCGCTGAACATCCCGTTCGCCGCGGCCGAGGGCCTGTCCACGTACTGGTACCAGACGACGGCCGCTTTCGGCGGCGATGTACTGGACAAGAACGGCGCCCCCCAGTTTACCGACCCCCAGAGCGCCGGGTACAAGGCTGCGAACTGGATGGTGGACGCCCTGAAATCCGGTCTCGTACCCGCGGGCAGCATCAACGCCAATGACGGTCAGGGCCAGCAGGATCTGATGGCCAAGGGCCAGGTCGCCAGCACCTTCTCCGACTACGCCGGCAACGTGGGCAGCCTGTATAACGTCGCAGCCTCGTCGTCGGTCACCGGTGACGGTGTCAAGTATCTCCCGACCCCGGGTGAGAGCGGCCCGGGTGCGAACTTGAGCAACCCGGACGGGGTTGGTATTCCGAGCACGGCCAAGTACCCGGCGGCAGCGGCGAAGTTCATCCAGTGGTTGACTTCTGCACAGACGGAAGCGGATTTCGCCGGGCTCAACGGGGACGCCAAGGCGCTCTCCGGCTACTCAATCCCCTCCTCCCTCGCCGCGGTGCAGCAGCTCGCCGACAAGGGCGCGCTGGCTGACGGAAAGCAGCTGGCTGACCTGCTGAAGAGCAGCCGTCCCGTCTTCCCGGGAGGGGCCCCGACCTGGTACACGGCGTTCTCCAACGCCGTCTACACGCACCTGCACAATGCTGCCACCGGCGACGAAACCGTTGATTCCGCCATGAAAGCCATCGCCGCCGTCGCTGATCAGCACAAGAACGGCTCGTGAACAACCGCGTCGCAGCGGAGAGGGACGGACGACAAATGAGTCAGCGCGTCGCAAGCGTCGAAACTGAAAAGCAACACAAACCGGAGCCCCAGCCGCGCCGCCGCCGGCGGCGGATCCAGATCCTCCCCTACGCCCTGATCACCCCCCTGATGATCTTTATTGTGGGTCTCGCGCTTGTCCCGGCCGGGTTTACGGTGATTCAGTCGTTCTTCACGGTCAATCCCATGGACCCGCCCACCCGGTTCTCGGGCCTGGACAACTTCACGAGCCTGCTGAACGACGCGACGATCCTGTCGAGTGCTTCCAACACGGTCATCTACCTCGTCGTGGGTGTGCTGGTCTCGACCGTCCTCGGGATTTTCATGGCGGTGATTCTTCACCGCAACTTCCGGGGACGGTCCATTGTCATCGCGGTCATGATCCTTCCGTGGGCGCTGCCCGGGGTTGTGGAAGGACTCGTCTGGGGGGGAATTTACGACCCCAACTCGGGCCTGCTCAACAGTGTGCTCTCGTCCCTGCACCTGATCGACCACTACCAGGTCTTTGTCGGGCAGGACCATCTGCTCACGATCATCCTGATCGAGCTGGTACAGGTATGGCAGATGACGCCGTTGTCGGCCCTGCTGATCCTGGCGGTGCTGCAGGTGATTCCGTCCGAGCTGTACGAAGCTGCGCGCATTGACGGTTGCTCCACGTGGAAGGCGTTCTGCCGCATTACCCTGCCGCTGGCCAGAGCAGGCATTGCCATTGCCATGGTGCAGGCTTCGGTCGCCACGCTGAACGTGTTCGACCAGCCCTACGTCCTCAACGGGGCGGCGAGCAACGGGGCTTCGATCATGATGCAGGCGTACTTCATCAGTTTCCAGAACCTGAACTTCGGCCAGGGCTACGCCCTGTCGCTGCTGATCACGATCGTCACGATGGCGATTTCCCTCCTCGTCGTGCGGACCGTCTACCGGAAAGTTGAATTTTAATGAGAAGCCGTGCATCAGTGGGCCGGTGGGTCGGCATCGCATTCGTCATCGTCTGGTCGCTTCTACCGATCTATTGGGCCCTCAACGGAAGCCTGCAGACCGAGGCAGACGCCAGATCCAAACCACCGAACTTCTTTCCGGCGCATCCGACGTTGAACAACTATTCGGCATTGTTCAGCGGCAACTCGGCAACCTCGGGCCAGCTCTGGCCCTCGGCCGTAAACTCGATGATCGAGTGCGGGGTCTCGACAGTACTCACGATGGTGATCGCCACACTGGCCGCATATTCCTTCGCCAGGATGCAGTTCCGGGGCAAAAACCTGCTGTTCTACGCGGTGCTGGCCACGATGGCGTTCCCCGCTTACACGACCCTGATCCCGCTCTACCAAATCATGACCGCATTCGGACTGGTCAACACCTACGTCGGCATCATCCTGGTCTACGCCTCCGGTTTCCTGCCGCTGGCCACCTGGATTCTCTACAACTACCTGGGAAGCCTGCCGGTCAGCCTGGAAGAGGCCGGCCTGGTGGACGGCGCCACCCGGATGCAGGTCCTGTTCCGGATCATCGGACCCCTGGCATGGCCCGGGATCATCTCGGCGAGCATCATCACGTTCCTGTCCGCCTGGTCACAGTTCCTGTTTCCGCTGGTACTGGCCAGTGACATCACGACCCAGCCCATGACGGTGATCGTCGCCGGATTACAGGGCCAGCACACGGTGCCGCTGACCCTGCTCGACGCCGCCGGGATACTCGTCATCGTGATCCCGGCCGTAATTGCGCTTGCCCTCAACCGCTACATCGTCAGCGGCCTTCTCGCCGGCAGCGTCAAATGAACGGCCACCCCTACCGTCCTTCTCCCTCCAACCATCCACATTCGACCGGTGTCCCCACAACCGCGGGGTCTATAAACCAGGAGTCTTCGACTATGACTGAACAGAATCCTTCCCCCGCCGGCGCTCACATGGAAGCCGAGCTCATTTCCCAGCCGGAAATGTGGACGCGTGCCACCGAACAAAGCCGGCACGAAGCCCTGCTTCCCGCCGATGGCCAGAGGATCGCCGTCATCGGATGCGGAACCTCCTGGTTCATGGCGAATTCCTACGCCGTTTTGCGCGAACAAGCCGGCAAAGGCATCACCGACGCGTTCGCGGCCTCCGAGGCCTTCGTTGACCGAGGATATGACGCAGTTCTCGCCATCTCCCGGTCCGGGACGACCACCGAAATACTCGAAGTCCTCGACCACCTGAAGGGGAAAGTGCCCACTGTCGCCATCATCGGGGACACCGAAACCCCCGCCACCAATTTGGCGGACCGGATCATCGACCTTCACTATGCCGATGAGCAATCCGTAGTCCAGACCCGGTTCGCCACCACGGCACTGGCATATATGAAATCCTCCCTCGGCTACAGCATGGAGCAGGCGATCCAGGACGCCCGCCACGCGATCACCGAACAGATTGACCAGAACCTGATCGATGCGGACCAGTTCACTTTCATCGGCCGCGGCTGGACCGTCGGACTGGCCCACGAAGCGGCACTCAAAATGAGGGAAGCATCCCAGAGCTGGACCGAATCGTATCCCGCCATGGAATACCGGCACGGGCCGATTGCCATTGCCGGACCCGGCAGGGTCACGTGGATGTTCGGCGACGAACCCCGCGGCCTCGCCGCCGACGTGACAAGGACCGGCGCCCGCTACATTCACACGGACGCAGATGCACTCGCTGAGCTGATCCGCGCCCAACGGGTGGCACTGGCCCGCGCGAGAGCCCGCGGACTGGACCCGGATCAGCCCCGCAATCTCAGCCGTTCAGTGATACTTGCCGCCCACTGATACCCACCCGACCAGACCCCGGTATCCGAACAATGAGAGACAGACCTCCCTCGAAGGTCACGGTGTTTCCTGCGAGAGGAAGCTAGCACAATGAACACAGCAGAAACGACGCAGTGCCGGATTGTCACTGTGACTCCCAACCCAGCCGTGGATCTCACCTATCAAGTCCACGGCATCCGGTTGGCCGAAAGCCACGGGACCGGGCGACCGTCAAGCCGCGCAGGCGGCAAAGGTGTCAACGTGGAGCGCGTGACCACCAGATGGGGTACTCCGCGTTTGCCATCGTCCCCGGGCTGTGTGGCGGCCGCGGCACCGACGGATCAGTACTCCCCGCGACGGCAGAATGTGATGGAACCCGATTGTAAATGAAACATATCAAGCAGTTTCGCTCCTAATGTTTTCCAGGTTGCCATGATGTGATTATCATCACGTGGGTGGTTCGGGCAGCCTTTTTCCACGCCGAGTTAAACCGACCAATCCGTGGTCCAATCTCCGTTTGGACCGTTGCCTATCCAGAAAGACCTGCCATGAACAAGCCCCTTGATCGACGTTCGTTTCTCTCCCTCACGGCTCTCGGTGCAGCAACCGTGTCCCTGGCCGCCTGCGGTGGCGGCAGTACCGGCGGCGGAACCGCTGCGGGGGGCGCCTACACCGCCCCGGCCACGGACACCAGTGCGACCCTCACCTACGCAATTTGGGACGAGGCTCAGAAGCCGGGCATGCAGAAGATCATTGATTCTTTCAACAAGCAATACCCGAACATCAAGGTCAATATCGACATCACGCCGTACGCCGCCTATTGGACCAAGATCCAGACCGAGGCTTCCAGCAACTCGCTTCCGGATGTGTTCTGGATGAACGGCCCGCATATCAAGCTCTACGCGGAGAACAACCAGCTGCTCTCCCTCGAGGGCTTGAAGTCCTCGAAGGCCGTGGACACCTCCAACTACCCCAAGGCGTTGGTTGACCTCTACTCAACCAACGGCACCTTTTACGGTGTTCCCAAGGACTTCGACACGATCGGCCTGTTCTACAACAAGGCCCTTTTCAAGCAGGCCGGTGTGGCCGAGCCGACCGGCTCCTGGACCTGGGATGACCTGAAGAAGGCCGCCGCTGCCATCTCCAAGGCCAACGACGGCAAGGGTGTCTACGGCTTCGCCGGAGACCTGACCAGCGGCCAGACCAGCTACTACAACACCATTCTGGCCGCCGGCGGCACCGTCATCTCTCCCGACGGCAAGAAGTCCGGCTACGACTCGACGGCTTCCATCGCAGGCCTGCAGTTCTGGCGGGATCTAATCACCGCCGGCATTTCCCCCTCCATGCAGCAGCTCACCGACACCTCGGCCATCGATATGTTCACCTCCAAGAAGGTCGCCATGACATTCGATGGGTCTTGGAACGCCGGTCCGCACGCCAAAGCCCTGGGCTCGGACCTTGGCCTCGTCACCCTGCCCAAGGGTCCGGTGAGCAACCAGTGCGTGATCCACGGATTGGCCAACGTGGTTCCGGCCAATGCGAAGAACCCTGCCGCGGCGCAGGCCTTTGTGGCGTTCCTGGGAACCAAGGAAGCGGCCCAGATCCAGGCTGAGACCGGCACCGTCATTCCGGCGTTCAACGGCACCCAGGACGCCTGGGTCAAATCCGTGCCCTCCGTTGATCTGAACATTTTCCTGGACCTGGCCTCGAAGGCCTCCCCTTTCCCAGCTTCCAGGAACACCAGCGCCTGGAATCAGTTTGAAAAGGACCTGATCCCGGCAGCCTTCGCCGGCACCAGGCCGGTTCCCGACGTGGCCAAGGATCTGGCTGCCAAAATGAATGACGCATTGTCCAAAGAATCATGAGCAAACCGGCAGCGGCAGCACCCCTGCAGGCCGGAACCACCGAGCCGGCACGCAGTAAGCCACCCCTCCACGTTGACGGGCCGTGGCCGTGGCTGTTCATCATCCCGACCGTATTCGGCATCGGCGTGTTCTATCTGTGGCCGATCTTGCAGACCTTCTACTTTAGTTTCACCCGATCGGGCGTCTTCGGCGGGGCCAAGTTCATCGGCCTGGGCAACTACGCGCAGTTGCTGACGGACTCCACGATTCCGCAGTCCATTCTGAATACCGCCGTCTACACGGTGATTGTGCTGCTCGGCATACCGATCGCCGTCGCTCTGTCATCCCTGATCGAGCGGCCCGGACTGAAGTTCGCCGCGTTCTACCGGACCCTGTACTTCGTCCCGTACATCACCATGCCGGCTGCCGTCGGTATCGTCTGGCGGCTCATTTACAACGGTGACTTCGGCCCGATCAACTGGTTCCTGGGCCTGTTCGGCATCAAAGGCCCCTACTGGACCTCGACCCCTGGTTTCGCCCTGGTGGCCGTCGCCATAGTCGGGTTGTGGATGTCGCTGGGGTTCAACCTGATCATCATCAGTGCGGGCCTACGCGAGATTCCGCGCGAACTCTATGAGGCGGCGGAGATGGATGGGGCCACCCGGCTCCGCCAGTTCTTCAGTATCACGGTCCCGTTGCTCACGCCCAGTATTTTCTTTGTCAGCATCGTCAGTGTGATCAGCGGTTTCCAACTGTTCGACCTGCTCTATGTGATGCTGGGCACCAGCAATCTGGCCATGCCGCAGACCCAAAGCCTGGTCTACATCTTCTACAACCAGGGCTTCTTGCAGAACAACAAGGGCTATGCCGCCTCAATCGGCATCCTGATCCTGGCCATCATCGCAATCCTGACTGCTATCCAATTCCGTGTGCAAAAGAGGTGGGTCAACTATGTCTGATACCGCAGTCAGGCGGCAGACCACAGTCCGCCGACCCGGCGGCAAGGTCGCCAATAGGCCCAACGGCAAGGCCGGCAGCAACGTGGGAGCCCACCTCGTGTTGGGGCTGGGCGGCCTGCTGATGGTGGCGCCCCTGCTTTATCAGGTCATCATGTCACTCTCGACGAATTCGGAGGTGCAAAGCACGCCGCCGACCCTGTGGCCCTCAGAGATCCAATGGCACAACTTTGCCGACGTCTTCAGCCAGATGAATTTCGGTTCCGCGCTGTGGGTATCAATAGCCATCACGGCGATCCGGGTCGCCGGGCAGATGGTGCTTTGCTCCCTGGCCGGGTATGCCTTCGCCCGCATGCATTTCCGCTTCCGCGGGCTCATTCTGGGCGTCATACTCTCCATTCTCATGGTGCCCTCACAACTGTTCCTGATCCCGCAGTACCAGATCATCCAGAACCTCGGCTGGCTGAACAGCATCGCCGGCATCGTGGCCCCGGGCATCTTCAGCGCTTTCGGCGTATTCCTGATGCGTCAGTTCTTCATGGGCCTGCCGGACGAACTGGAGGACGCCGCCCGTCTTGACGGCGCAAACCCGTTCCAGATCTTTTGGATGGTCATGTTGCCGTTGGCCCGGAACGGTCTTTGGGCCTTGGCGATAATCACCATTTTGTGGTCCTGGAACGAGCTGCTCTGGCCTCTGGTGGTCGCCTCGACTCAAGAGAGTGCACCCCTGAGCGTGGGACTGGCCAATCTGCAGGGCCAGCACGGAAACAACTATCCGATACTGATGGCGGCATCGCTAATGGCCATGGCGCCCATCCTGATCCTGTTCATCTCGATGCAGAAGAAGGTAATGGCCGGGGTCGGCCGAACCGGGCTCAAATAAGAACGATGGCAGAACGGTCCCCGGTGCCAACGGATTCGATGGAACGGGCCCGTGCACGCGTTCGCCACAACCAAACCACTGCTCGAACATATGTACCTAAGGAAAGACTTATGGATCTCAAGGTTGGAATCGTCGGATTTGGGCTGCGGGCGAGCCTCTGGAAGCACGCCCACAAGCCCGGGGAAGGCTCCGAGGTGACCGTGATTTGTGACCGGAGCGAGCGCGGCCGGGCGGACGCCGCGGCCAAAATTCCGACGGCAACCGTTACCGCGGATCTGACGGTTCTGCTGAACTCCGGCATCGACGCGGTCCTGGTACTCACCCCGGACAACCAACATGCCTCGGTGGCGGTGGAAACGCTTAAGGCGGGCATCCCCACCTTCTGCGAAAAACCCCTGGACGTGAGCCTGTCCGCCGCGGACCTGATCCTGCAGACCGCGTACGAGACCGGCACCCGCCTGTATGTCGGCCACAACATGCGACACATGCCCGTGGTGGTGCAAATGCGTCGGCTGATTGAAGAGGGCACGATCGGAGAGGTCAAGGCCATCTGGTGCAGGCACTTCGTCGGCAACGGCGGAGACTACTACTTCAAGGACTGGCACGCCGAACGGGCCAACACCACCGGCCTTCTCCTGCAGAAGGGGGCCCATGACATCGACGTGATCCACTGGCTGGCCGGCGGCTACACCAAGCGGGTCTCTGCCATCGGCGCCCTGGCCGTCTACGGGGACGTCGCCAGCCGCCGGGACAACAGCGACCGCCGGATGGAGGACTGGTTCAGCCTAGAGAACTGGCCGCCCACCGACCAGACGGATCTGAACCCGGCGATCGATGTGGAGGACATCTCGATGATGCAGATGATCCTGGACAATGGGGTGCTGGCATCCTACCAGCAGTGCATGTTCACCCCGGATTACTGGCGGAACTACACAGTGATCGGTACCCGCGGCCGGATCGAAAACTTCGGCGACGGGCCGGGAGGTTCCATCCACGTCTGGACCACCCGCACCGAAACAGGACTCAGCGAGCCTGATGCGAAAATTGAAATACTTGAAGGCGACGGCGGCCACGGCGGGGCCGACCCGCTCCTGATCGCGGAATTCCTATCCTTCGCGCGCAGCGGCGGAGCGACCCAAACGAACCCGATCGCTGCCCGGGAAGCCGTCGCCGCCGGGATCCTCGCAACAGAGTCGCTGCGCAGCGACGGCTCGGCCCGCGAAATCCCCTCACTCGCGCCGGAACTCCTTGAGTACTTCAACGCAGGCCAACCCAGCCGCGCCACAAATCGAAGCCGGAAAAATACATAGATTGATGACGGCTCGTATCCGTCGAAGTCCAGCTGCGATCAAGATCGCCGCTGTTCGACGGCGTCTCCGCAGGGGGCGGCTCGCGGAATTCACGCTGGACCCCGTTAGGAACTATCAGGGCAACAGGTGACGCCCCGGTCCGGAGCCCGGGGTGTCACCGATCCCGCGGGAAAGGTGTGCACCCTGTCCCACACCTTCACAGTCGACTGAGCCGACTGATAGAACTTGCAGGAAACGCCGGGAATAGGACGGTCCTTGGCTGGGCACCTTCGCATCAGATCCTTGCAACCACATCGCTGTTGTTAGAGAGGTTGTCACAGTCGAGCAGACCCGCCGACCCGGCGTCGAGGTCAAGAGAGTTGTGTCAGAGGCAGCGCGGAGAAGCCGGATGACATGGTGAACGTCTCCGCTGAGCGGATTGGACTGTGGCCGGCTGCAGCGGGCTGCTCGTGATGCCGGCTGAAAACACCTCGGTCCCGGCCCGCTGAGCGACAGGTGCGCGGCGGCTAGATATCGGTGTCGGTAAGGTCCGGGGCGATGATAACGTGGATACCGTTTTCCTTGAACGCGCTCAGCTGCTCGCTGGTCACCGCTGAGTCTGTGATCACTTTGTTAAAGTGATACCCCTCCATCGTGGCACATGACCGTCGGCCGACCTTGGAGGAGTCGGCGAGCACATAGGCTTCGGTTGCCCGCAGGGCCATCAGGGAGTTGGCGGCGGCTTCACTTTCATCGTTGATGGTCGGGCCAATGACAGGATCGATGCCGTGAACGCCGACGAAAGTGAAATCAAGCGCGACGTTTTGCAAAATGGTGTCCGTGTACGGACCTACAAGCTCGTAGGAGCGTGGGTTCAGGATCCCGCCGGAGACCATGATCTTGAACTGGGGACGCACCGCCAGCTGAGCGGCGATATTGATGGCATTGGTCACCACTGTCAGCGTGGGCCCGTTGGAGGCTTCCATCAGGTCGGCCCTGGTCGAAAGCACCTGCGCCAGGGCGGTGGTTGTGGTTCCCCCGCAGAGACCGATGACGGCACCCTTGGGAATCAGTTCGCTCGCCGCACGTGCGATTTGCTGCTTCTGCAGGGAGTGATCATCGCGGTTGTACCGGCCTGGGAGGTCATAGGCGACCGAGCCATGGGTGGCACCCCCTCTGGTCCTGCTGACCAGCCGTCCAGTGGCCAGGGCATCCAGGTCCCGTCGCGCCGTGGCCGGAGAGACCCCCAGTCTGGGGGCTAGGTCATCCACTGCCACCTGCCCGGATTCTGCCAGCAGATCAAGGATGGCACTCAACCGTTCCGTACGGTTCATGGCGTTCCCTGGAAGGGTGGCCGGGAAAACAGGTTTAGAAGCCGGGAAACTTCGGGGGTGAGAGCCTCACGGCCGGCGCGCAGGTACTTCCTTGAATCCACTACGGAGAGATTCTCATCGAGGTATTCTCGCACTGCGCGGGTGAAGAATCCGTTCAAGTGGGTGGAGACGTTGATTTTGGTCATGCCCGCCGCGATGGCTGCGACTATGTTCTCATCCGCCACGCCCGAAGAGCCATGGAGTACCAGTGGTACCGCCAACGCCGTTTTGAGCTGGCCGATCCGGATCAGGTCCAAGGAGGCCCGGCGTTCGGTCATAGCATGTGAGGATCCGACGGCCACGGCGAGTGCATCCACGCCGGTTGCGGCGACAAAGGCGGCCGCTTCGGCGGGGTCCGTCAGCACTCCTGGAGCGTGGGCTCCGTCTTTGCCGCCGACCTTTCCCAGTTCGGCCTCAACGTACACTCCCCGGGCGCGGGCATAGTCAGCCACCCTCCTGGTGACGGTGACGTTTTCGCTGTAGTCCAGGTGGGCCCCGTCATACATGATGGAACCGAAACCCAGGTCCACGGCCTGGTAGGCCAGTTGCTCGTCTTCGGCGTGGTCCAGGTGCACGGCCACGGGCACGGAGGCGCGGCGCGCAATGGCCAGGGTCGCCAGGGCCAACGGTTCCAGTCCGCCGTGATATTCGGCGCAGTTCTGCGAAATCTGAAGTACCACCGGAAGACCCGCGAACTCGGCCCCCGCGACGAGCCCTTCGGCGGTCTCCAGGTGGATGACGTTGAACGCTCCCTGTCCGGTGCCGGCTTCTGCGGCCCGCTCCATCAGTTCGCGGGTAGGGGTCAGGACCATTGCATTCCTTTACGTGGAGGTTCCGCACCGGGTTGTGCAGGGGTGTCGCGGCAGTTGCCGGGATCAGTGACGGCTGACGACCAGTTCTTCGGCCAGCTCGAGGTGCCGGGGAGAAATCTCCCCGGCAACGGGCATCAGCACGGCTGCGGCGCTCCAAGCCGTGGCGCGCCGCAAGATGTCTTCGGCCCCTGTGAGGCCTTGCGAGAATGCAACGGCGGCCGCGGCGACGGCCGCGTCGCCGGCTCCGGTCGGGTTGCCGCGCAGTGGTGCCGGAAGGGCTGCCCTCAGGTAGCTGCCGGGGGCGTCGGCGTCGAATATGGCCATGCCGTCCGCACCAGCGCTGAGCAGGACCCTCCTGGCCCCCAGACCAATCAGCTGCCATGCCGCTGAGGCCAGATCCGTTTCGCCCGTCGCCTCGATCAGCTCGTGGTTGTTGGGCTTCAGCAGATCTGCACCGGCCCGGGCGGCTGAAAGGATTCCCTGCCCCGATGTATCAATGATGACTGGCACGCCGGTTCGGTGGGCCCGATCCACCAGTGAGGGGTAAAAAGTCTCAGGGGCGCCGAATGGAAGGGAGCCCGCACCGACCAGCACACCCGCCTGAGAGCCTTCTTGAAGCCACCGGCCGTTCAGGCTCTCGCCGACGGCACCGTCCAGGCTCAGCCATTCCTCGGGCGTCAGCGCCGGACCCTCTTCGTTGAATATGCTTGTCTCGTCGCGGACCGTATCAACGATCGTGACGGTCCGGCGGGTCTGCGACCCGACATTGACCAGACGATGCGGCATGCCCGGGGACTCCAGGTCGCGGGCAAATTGTTCACCGGCAGGGCCCCCGGCCGTCGCAATCGCCAAGGTGGGGAAGCCCAACTGGTGGGCCACCCGCGCTACGTTAATCCCTTTGCCTCCGGCACGATACACCGGGGCCGGGACGCGGTGCGAGTCGCCCGGTCGCAGCCCCGCAACGGCATACGTGGCATCAACGGCCGGGCTCGGCGTGACCGTGATGACCGTGGGAGTCAATATTGTCCTCATACCGCGATGGCCCGCAGCCAGACATCAGACTGCCTGGAGAGCTCCGAGTCCATAAACTCCCCGCCCTGGCCGTGGACAGCAGTATCAGTCATGGAATTCTCCTTAATCAGCGCTGGGCTTATTTGGTTGGTAGAAAGCCAGTCCTCCGTTATCCAGCACCATCTGCATCATGGAAATGCTTCCACATCAATGACGAGGCTCAGCGCCGCCGTGCTGTGGTTCCGGATACGGGTGCTGATGCTTGGATGGCGGCAGGATCGCGGCTCCCCTGTGCCGCTGGAACTCAAGTGGTCCGTGTTGGCAGACATGCTTCCGAGCGATGCGTCCATTTCCCGGATGTACAGCGGTTTCGGGGCGCCGAAAGCGTAACCTGTCCGCCAACCGCGGAAATTGGGTGTTCCTCGCAGCTACTGGACGATTGTGCCTGCAGGTCGGTGGCGCGTGAGGACGCCCTTGCCGTCGAGGTAGGCCCATGCGTTGCGTACCGTCGCGACGGCGACGTTCAGTTCGCGGGCCATGTCCTTCTCCGGGAGCAGCCTGGTTCCGTGGCTGATTGTTCCTGATTCCACGGCCTTCTCCACACTTTGTGCCAGCTGATAGTAGAGAGGTTCCGGGCCGCAGCGCTTCAAGTGCAACACCTGGGAGTATGGCGCGGGGGCCGCCCCAGGCGCCGTCTCGATGAGGGCGCCTGAGGCGGCTTTGCCTTTGTCAGTGCGCATCGTGGGGGGTTCGTCGGACCTCGGCTGCAAACTGGAGGCTGCGGACTCCGCAGCCTCCAAGGTGGGTGCGGGTTCGCCGGGCGATGGACAGTGGAGCGTCGGGCGGGCACGGGTACATGTCCTGTTCGACGATGGCGAAGATGTCCGCGCCGGTGCGTTCGACTGCTTCCAGGAGCGGCGGGAACTCCGGGACGCCGAGGGGCGGTTCGGTCATGGCGCCGAGCGTCACAGCTTCGCTGAAGGGCAGGTTCTCGGCGTGGACCCTGGCGACGATCTCCGGGTTTACCTGCTTGAGGTGCAGGTAGCCGATGCGTTCGGGATGGCGGTTGATAATGGCGAGATTGTCACCTCCACAATAGGACACATGGCCGGTATCCAGACACAGGTTCACGTAATCGGGATCGGTGCCCTCGAGAAACCGGGTAATCTCCTGCTCGGTGGCCACGTGGCTGTCGGCGTGCGGGTGGTACTGAAGGTGGACTCCGTATTGTTCGAACATCGCCTTGCCGAGGCGATCCACGCCGGCGGTTTTCGCTTTCCACTGGTCGGTTGTCAGTTCGCCGGGCTCGAGTTCGGCGCCGGTGTAGAGGTCCCGCCACATTTCCGGGAGGACGACGACGTGCTGTCCGCCGAGTGCCGCGGTCAGGGCCGCGACCTCGGTGACCTGGTCCCAGACAGCATTCCAGGAATCCGACTGATGCAGCCGCTCCGAAACCGTTCCGGCTGAGAGGCGGAGGCCGCGTGCTTCGAGTTCGTCCTGAAGCAGGATGGGGTTGGTGGGCAGGTAGCCGTAGGGTCCAAGTTCGATCCATTCATAGCCCGCGGCGACGACTTCGTCGAGGAAGCGGGTGTAAGGGACTTGGTTGGCATCGTTTGGGAACCAGACTCCCCATGAATCGGGGGCTGTTCCTACGCGGATCGAGGCCATCTGTTTCTCCTTCCGAGGTTCGTATGGATCAGGCGTGCTGACGCGAGTCGACGTCGACCGGGGTGTTGGATTCAGCGGCCTCCAAGGCCGCTCCGACGACGCTCATCATCGAGACGGCTGTCTTGAAGTTGGTGTCCATGGGGCTGCCGTCACGGACGCAGCGCAGGAATTCCTGGATTTCGGCGACGAACGCCTCCGCGTAGCCGGTACCCACTCCGGCACCGGGCATGGCGGCGACATCGTTGAAGTAGGGGTGTTCGGGGCCGGTGAAGATCCGGCGCGGGCCGTTGAAGGCAGCCGAGGCCACCCCGCTCTCAAAGAGGTGGAATTCACCGGCGCTGATCGAGTCGAAGACGGCGTGTCCGTTGGAGCCAAAGGCCTCGACGCCAAGCGAGTTCGGGACGCCGCTGGCGATCCGGCTCAGCGTAATCTGGCCCACGGCACCGCCATCGAACTCCACTGTCAGCAACGCGACGTCATCGTTGGTGACCGGACCGCGCTCCTCAGTCGTCGCTCCGCCGTGACCAATCGCCCCGGCAGCAGGCTTGGGACGTTCGGTGATGACGGTACGCAGCGTGGAGTTCAGGACGCGGCTGACCGGACCGACGACAAACTGCGCGGCGTCGATCGCGTGGGCGCCGATGTCCAGGAGCGCACCACCACCGGACTGTTCCTGAGAATAGCGCCAGGACAGTGCGCCGGACGGATCGACGGCGTAGTCAGCGTTGTACCATGCCCGCACTGTGTGGACCTTGCCGACAGCCCCGTTCTGTACGGCCTGGGCGAGGGCTGCGAGGCCGGGCAGGCGGCGGAAGGAGAACCCGACGCCGGTCACGGCAGTGCATGCTTCGGCAAGGTCGGCCAGCCGACCGGCTTCTTCGCGGGTGCGTCCGATGGGCTTTTCCGCGAACAGGTGCTTGCCGGACGCGATGACCTTGGGCAGGACCTCGGCGTGGAGGTGGTTCGGTAGGGCGACGCTCACGGCGTCGATCTCAGGATTTGCAAGGAACGCCTCGATGTCGGCGACCGCGTTGGCAAAGCCGTAGCGGTGGGCGACGGACTGGGCCAGTTCGAGGTTGGGGTCGGCGATCGTGTGCAGCTGGACATCGATGTCGCCAAGATCACGGGCCATGGAAGCGTTGCGGTAGCCGAAGGCATGGGCCTGGCCGGCCATACCGGCGCCGATGATGCCGATACGGATGGTGGTAGTCATGGGTTTTTCTCTTTCTGGCGGCAACGGCTGTTCTGTGGCGTTCGTACCGGAGGGCTTCGAGTTCGGCACCTCCGAACCTTACCGGCGGGCAAGGCTCCTAAATCTAGAGCGCACTAGATGCGATAGTGCTTAAAACCTAAAGCGCTCTAGAATAGATGTCAAGGGAAAATTGTTGGCTCGTCTAGTCCTGATGAGAGTACGGAGGCCAGGCCCAGTGAATGTAACAATGTCGGACGTCGCCCGCGCCGCAGGAGTTTCTCCCGCGCTCGTCTCGCTTGCCTTCAGGGATGCTTACGGCGTCAGCAAGAGCTCCCGCGATCATATTCTCGCAACAGCCGCAAAAATGGGGTACCAGCCAAACCGCGTTGCCTCGCGCCTCGCCAGCAAGACTGACGATACTTTGGGCGTGTTCTTACTAGACCTCCACAATGAGGTTTTCGCAGACATGTTCGACGGAATGCGCGAAGCGGCACAACTGACGGGACGTGAGCTCGTTCTGGCAGTCGGGTCCGTCAGCGGGGGCTTGGACCGCCCGGCCCTGGACTCACTCGTCAGAGCCCGCGTGGACGTCACGATCGCAGCAGGCCTTCTATTGTCAGACTCCGAGCTTGCGGCCTACTCCGGACGGCTCCCCCTCGTCAGCGTCGCGCGGATCGTCCCCGGTTTCGACGCCGTCGCCTCGGACAACGTACTTGGTGCCAGCCTGGCCGTGGAGCACCTGCTCTCCCTCGGCCACCGACACATCGTCCACCTTGCCTCTCCTCCAACGGACGGCTACCTCGGCCGGCGGGAGGGCTACGCCCGCGCCATGAAGAATGCCGGGCTCACTCCCCATGTGATCACCTGCGGCTATTCACGAAGCGCAGCTTTCGAGCTCGTGGGCCCGCTCCTGGACAGCGCGGACCGACCGACAGCAATTTTCACGCACAACGACCAGACCGCCCTCGGGGTCCTCGATTCTGTCCACTCCCGAGGCCTGCGGGTACCCAAGGACATCACAGTCGTAGGCTACGACAATACGTCCGCGACCAACCTGCCCGGCATCGATCTCACGACGATCGATCTGCATCCCGTCGACCTCGGCCGACGAGCCGCGGAAATAGCCGTACTCCGATCCAAAGATCCAGCGTCGGAACCAATGGTCGAAGTCTTCACCCCATCGCTTGTCGTTCGGGCATCCTCGGCACCCCCGCAGCTATGAGCATTCCCCAGCCGAGAGAGCTTCCGGCCTTTTTATCTTCCAGACGTGGCTAGCGGGGGAAGCGGAGCTCTTCGGGAGTCGCCCTGAGAATATCGTCTCGGGGCGAATCTAAGAACCGTGGGCTGGATCCCGGGCATCCGGCCACGTAACGCCCAAAGCAACCTCTGCAGGCACCGGATCGGGCACTTTGAACCAGTAGGAGATGTCCCATCGGCCCATGCCACCGCCACCGGATTGGACTTCGACCGGAACGCGCACAGGCTCATCACCCGGGCTTTCCGCATCCCTAAAGAGGGCTTCCACGACCAAACCTCCGGAGGCAGGCTCCGGACGTGGAACCTTCTGTGCGCCTGGACCTTTCAACGCCAGATCAGGAGCGCTGAAGATCTGAAGCGTGAAGCAGAGCGCCCCAGGAAGGGCCTGCATGCCCCTGAGGGCTAACACCGAATTTTCACCTTCGGCCTGGTCATAGAAACATCTCGAGCCGCGGGAATGCCGGCCAACACGGCCGGCCGTCCCAGCAGACAGGCCGATCCAAGAACTCAAACGCGGGCCAGGACAATAGCGGCCCCGGCTGCAACTTCGCACCGACTGGCAGCGGAGGACACCGGATTCACCCGTTCGCACCATACTCTCTAACCTCTGGCGCAGAAATTCAACGCCTTGCACTCAGCCAGACTCGTTGCTGGGGCACCCGGTGTGTCGCTCAGGTGGGTACCGTTCGGGCCGTCCTAGTGGGCTCCGTTCAAGTTGACACATTCATCCCTCGGCGGCCAGATCCGGGACCAGCGGGTAGATCTGTAATGGGTTGATGTCCCTTTCCAGATAGGAAGCAGCCCGACGGAGAATTTCATTCTCCTGCTCCAACAAGCGGTTGCGCTTCTTCAACTCCCGCATCTCGGCCGATTCCGCCGCTGCCGGGCCGGCCTTGGTCTCCTTACGTTCGGCGATGGCAATCCAGCGCTTCAAGGTCGTGACCGAAGGCCCGGAATCCTTCGCAATCTGCGCCAGCGGCGCCTCGCCCCGGGGGCCACATCAATGACATCGTGGCGGAACTCCGCCCCATAAGCCGTAGGGATGGTCAGCATCCTTCCACGAGCACCAGCTCGCTAGGTCAAGGAGTCAACAAAACCGGGGGCAGTCCCCTAAGTGTGCTCTCCACATTCGTCGACGGACCGTTCGGGCAGGATCAACTGCATTGGCTGAACAGTAAGACTCTCTCGCACCACGAAACGATATCTGAAAGTGTAATCAGGTAGGACGCCCGCTACCTGTCTGTAATCGCACAGCTTCAAGTGACACGTCACTGATGCTGACCGGGCCTAAGATAACGTGTCGAAAATGCTGAAATGACAGGGCAAGTCCCCAGGCCCCGAGCGTCAGTATTAGTTGCCGGATACCTCTCAACCCAGCTTTGTGGGCTCCAACGGAGATGGCTGCCCCCACCGCAAATCCGGTCACGTGGGCTGCGAAGTCGCGACGTCGCTGGATGCGTGTTGCGAGATCAATCTCAGGTTGGTTGAGCATCATTTCGTCTTTCTTTCTAGTTGGTTTTACGGCCGTCGATAGACGAACGATCGATGGCCCGCGCGGGCTAGGGCTGGGCCGGCCCACCGGGCGGTTGAGTTAGCCATCTGGTAGCGGAGTCCGCGGGGCTGCGCAACAGCAGCGACAATTCTGCTTGTCCTGATAGCTGTCGGTACCTATGGCTCATGCGGGTATCGCGCTGCGAAATCAAGGGCTTGCGTTATCATTTGGTTCGGATCCAGCCGGGGAAAGGAGTCGGTGCTGAACAGCCCACATGGCCGCCTGGGTCCGGGACGTGAGGCCAAGCTTTGCCAGGATATTCGACACATGCGTGCGCGCAGTGCGCTCCGTGACGGACAGGCGTGTGGCAATTTGCTGGTTGGTGTAGCCCTTTGCCACGAGTACGATGACGTCACGTTCCCGGCCGGTCAGGTCGGCTGCAGGGTTGGGCCGCCGGGAGGCCGCGATCATTGTCGTGGCTACTTCGGGCTGAAGCACCATTTTTCCTGCAGCGACATTCCGGATTGCCGCCAGCACGTCGTCGGCGTCGGCATCCTTGAGGAGGTATCCGGATGCACCGGCATCCAGTGCGGCGCTGATCTTTTCTTCCTCGAGGAAACTTGTTACGGCTATAACGCGGAGTTCCGGCCAACGGTCAGTGACTGCTTTGGTGGTTTCGATTCCGTCCATCTCGGGCATGAGCAGGTCCATGAGCACGACTGACGGCGGTGTGCCGGCGTGGACGAGAATGGCCAACTCGTCTAGTGCTTGCCGGCCGTTCTCGGCTTGGCCAATTACGTCGATGCCGTCCTCACCCGACAGGTAGGAGGCAAGCCCGCGTCGCACGACGGCGTGGTCATCGACGATGAATACCCTGATAATCGGGGCCTCATTGTTCATTATTTTCCGCTTTCGGAGTGCCTGCGCTGGTAGGGATGCTTAGCTGAATTGTGGTGCCTTCTCCGGGCGCAGTATGGAGTTCGAAGTACGCCTCGATTACATCGGCCCGCTCGTGCATGGTTTCCATGCCCAGATGACCGGGGCGCAGCACCGAGGGGTCAAAGCCCCTTCCGTTGTCCGCAACGGTTATGACAACGGTGTCCTGCAGGTCAGTGACTGCGATATCAATGGCTTGGGCCAGCGAGTGCTTGACCGCATTGTTGAGCGCTTCCATGACGGCCCGATAAGCGTTTTCTTCGGCGAATGAGTCCAGCGGGAGCCGTTCGCCGGGTCCGTTGACATTGATCCGGATCCCGCTACGAGCGGATAGGGCTGCTGCCTGGCGTGTAAGGGCAACGACGAGTCCAGCATCCTGGAGAGACTCAGGACGAAGCTCGAAAATTAGGGCCCGCATTTCTGCCAGGGCGGTCCCTGTGAGTTCGGCAAGCGCCGACAGATCAGGCAGTAGCGTCGTCCTCAGCGCCGCAGCATCTTCGCTGTGCCACCGGTCCAGCTTCTTCATCGCGCCCCGTGTGTGGAGCGTCATGGCGAAGAGAGCCTGGCTGACAGAGTCATGCAATTCGCGGGCGAGGCGGGCACGTTCCTCTAGGGTGGCGGTCCGCTGGCTGATGTGGCGGAGGTGGGAGTGTTCGGCAGCCAGCGACGCTTCGTCTGCGAGAGAGGTCAGGACCTCCAGTTCCTCGGCTGTGGGTGCCGGAACGTCTGCCGGAAAATAGGCAGCTAATCCTCCGAGCGGGCGCCCGCCGTAGCCAATGGAAATGTAGACAGCGGTTTTCCAATCAAAAGAGACATCCAAGCAGTCACACAGAGGGGCAAAGGCGGGATCTTGGCGCAGGCGAGTCCTGGCATCGGCAACGACAACGGGGCGCCCGGTAAGCCAGACATCGAAAAACGGGATCCGACCGCCGGCGCTGGAGACTTCACGCTCGGCTTTCCCGTATCCTTCAGGGGCCCCCGAACGTCCTCCGGTACGGATCACAAGGTCATCGTCCACAAGACCGATCCCGACCATCAGAGCCCGGGTACGGGTTTTCCCCATCTCTGCCAGCATTCCCAGGCGTTCCACCAGATCAGGCGCATGTGTGTTCCCCAACATGGGGTGGGAGGCCCATATCGCCCGCGGGTTCGGTGCGTTCCGGATGATGGGCCGGAATACCGCTGCTCCGTATCGCCTGTGGCCGTGCTTGAAGGTCATGTTCGTCCACGACATTTCCACTTCCGCCCCCGCCCTGGTCAGCAGGGTCCCGGTATAGGTGCCCATACTTCCTTTCAGTTGGGCGCGGTAAGACTCAACCATGACCGCATGCATGCGCTCAGGGAAAGTCATCAGAAAATCTTGGCCCTGGAGTTCCTGAAGGGCGTAACCCATGATGCGGCAACCGATGGGATTGACCCAGACGTAGCGCATCTGGTCATCGCAGACCACTACCCCGTCGGCCGCGTTTTCCAGAACGGCGAGGGCGATAGAGGGATCCAGCCCCGGATTCCCGCGACGGTCAGTCATGACTTTATTATGCGGCAGGGGTGGGTTGGCAGACATTGATTCCGACGGACTCATTGGGCGTCCTCTCCGGGGTCCCGCCGGTAGAGCACCCTCATCCAACGGGGACCGGTTCCGCGTCCTCCGGGACTGTCGAGATCCTCATAGCTGACAGGGGTAAATCCCATCCGATTGAGATCCTGCAGATCCTGCGAAACGATGCTGTCCTCCACTATGCCGGTGTTGCCAGGTTGAGGGGCGATGACCAGCAGAAGGCCCCCCGGGGCCACGGTGTCCGCCAACGCCCTTAGCGCATCCCTACCCAGGACCACTTGCTTGCCGCAGGGATAGGGAACAACCCCTGCCGTGAGAAGCGGGGCCGACATGCCTCGCGCCTGGTACCTGTCCGACCTGCCCTCCCCCGCCGGCACCTTCGCCAGGACGGCCGCGTCCTGCCCGGCCCCGGCAAAGAGGACTATGTTGCCGGTCAATCCCGGGGAGGCGTTCTCGAGCCACTCCTCCCACAAAGGATTAGGGCGTACAGAACGCTCGTCAGCCGGGACGTGCTGATTGCGTGTATGTGCGTGTCGCATTGGGCTATGGACGCACGGGGGCGGGTCCCCACAACCGGGTCGCGACTGCATCCGCTCCCACGTTCCCCAATATGAGCCCGAAGACCAGGGCCGGCACGGCCATCCAGTCGGACAACAAACCGGAAGCGCCGATGCCGGCAACCACGGCAACGAGGACGATGGCGTTGATCACGCCCGCGCCGAAAGCGGTGGCGCCGGGGCTCCTGCGGCGGACCCAGTCCACGGGCAGGCCAATCAAGGCAGCTGCGAAAGTACCGGCAAGAAAAGCGAAAAGCATGACGGGATGTCCTTTCATCTCAGAAGGCCAAAACCCCGGGAATCGGTTCCCGGCAAGCCCCTATATCCACTACATGCCATCCACTACATGCCATCCACTACACGCTATCCACAGACGGCCCACATCGGAGGATCAGCCGGTCCTCACTCTGCCGAATGACGCACGATCCACGGATCCGGCACCGAGGCAGGCCGCGACATACGTCATTCCGCCGGTGATCCCTCGTCGCAACCGCCACCAAGAGGCAGGGCAAAGAGCCGATGCGAGGCAGCGCCAACCTTGGAAAACTCATTACGTGGTCCTCAACGGCCCCGTCCCCGAAAGGACGAAGGCCCCCCATCCAGGCCGTTGGGGGCCACAAAGCAACCGTTCCCCGACCCGTCAAAGGATTTACCATGTACGCAGCAGCACACACCGCCATCGCCCTCGCGGGCAAACGCCGGGTCCCGGCAGCCTCGCTGCTTGGGCTCATGGTCTCCGCCCAAGCCACCGAACTCCTTTGGATAGGCCTCAGCTACGCCGGCATCGAGCATTCCGAAGTCGACGCTTCCGGCACCCTGCATCTTGAATACCTGCCGTACTCCCACTCCGTTCTCATCGGCCTGGGCCTGGGCGTCCTGCTCTGGGCACTCCTGCGCTGGGGCTTCCACAAACCCGCCCTCGCCACCGTCTTCGGCCTCACCACAGCCAGCCACATCATCCTGGACATCATCCAGCACGAACCCAACATCCGCCTCGTGCCCTGGCTGGACAACCCCACCTTGGGACTGAACCTCGCAGCAAACCCCTGGCTCGATTTCGCCGTTGAAACCGCCCTCTGCATCGCCTGCTGGGCCTACTACAAAGGCACCTGGAAACTGCTCACCGGCCTCGTCGTCCTCAACCTCACCAATCTACCCATGATGCTCGCCGGCGAAGGCAGCGCCCAGGCCATGGGCACCAGCCCCTACATCCTGCCCACAGTCATCCTCATGACCGTTCTCCTCGCCTGGATCGTCACCTACCAGCTCGCCAAAAAAGGCCCCCGTGCATCCAAACCGTCCGCGAACCCTCACGACCTCGACACCCACGCACCCACAACCCCCTAGAACAGACGCGCCTCCCAGCCGGCTTTCCCTCTCCCCTCGCCGAGCACCAGCCAACACCCGCAACAACAAGCAAACCGCAGCAAGCGTGTTCGGTCGACTAACAATCATGACCGCGCGCCACCGTCATACCTGCCGCAAATTGACGCTTCGACGTAATTCCGGGTGAACCTGCGCGCTACCCTTAACCACTGGCTCTCCGAAGGATTCCCCAACTCATGCCCATACCCGCAGACCGTCCTCAATTACCATGCAGCGAGCTTCCCATCGCAATTGTGCAGTATCAGGCCGTACCCGGAGGAGTGGTAGCCAACGTAGCCAGCCACGCGGAGCTGGCGACTGAGGCTGGGCGGCAAGGCGCCCGGCTGATCCTGTTTCCCGAGCTCTCTCTCACCGGATACGACCTGCAACTTCTGGACGAACCCGAAAGCTGGGTGACACAAACGGATGACAGGCTTGAACCACTGCGATCGGCCGCCAGACTAACCGGCGCCGTCATCGTCGTCGGAGGCGCCCTGCGGGATCGCGACGGCACGGGGCGGCTCGCCTCGATCGTCCTGGATCCGGGCAGCAGCCGTGACCGGCACGCATTCAAGACCCACCTCCATGACAAGGAACACGAATATTTCACCGCCGGAAACGGCGCCCTACTGATCGGAGTGAACGACTGGACAGTTGCACTCGCCATCTGCCTGGACGCCGCCCACCCCACCCATGCCGCTGAAGCGGCCGCCACGAACGCGCACGTGTACGCCCTGGCCGCACTCTACACCCACGGGCAAGAACGCCGGCTCGATCTGCACCTCGGCTCACGAGCCATGGACAACAGCCTCTACACAGCATTGGCCAACCATGCCGGCGCTGGAACCGACTGGACATCTTGCGGGGGAAGCGGAACCTGGGGACCGGACGGGACCCGCCGGACCGGTCATCAACCAACACGCGGTACGACGCGTTCTCAAATAATTCTCGATGTCCTACCCGGAAGACTCCCGAATTCGGTGGGGC
This sequence comes from Arthrobacter sp. KNU-44, assembly GCF_051843155.1. Lineage (NCBI taxonomy): Bacteria > Bacillati > Actinomycetota > Actinomycetes > Micrococcales > Micrococcaceae > Arthrobacter > Arthrobacter sp. KNU-44. The sequence continues at coordinate 174,761 of NZ_JBPXNG010000001.1, read as the reverse complement.
GCATGTCATCCCCTGGACAAACCTCACCTCATTCCCCGGACCGGCGTCAGAATCTCACGCCCGAGGGGCGGCCTGTGGTCCCGAATCACCAGCGTGGCGTCTCACCGCCATCCGCCGACCGGGCTGTAGGCGGCGAGACAAACACACCTCAGAAACCAAACGACATGGAGGTACCCATATGAAAAACGAGTCCTTCCGGTTGCGCCCCGCGTGTCCGGATGACGCCCGGATAGTCCAGACGCTCCTACAGGAACTGGCCTCTCTCGAACACTCATTGGAATACGTGAAGGTGACGACGGAACAATGGAAGACACTTCTCGCTAGAGAAGATGTTCTAGTCTTACTGGCAGAACGTGCAGAGGGGGTTGCCGGTTACGTCTCCGTAGTGCGGCGTCCGCACCTGTGGAGCGGACAGGATGTCCTCGCGCTGGATGATCTCTACGTTCGGGCGGATGCACGAGGGCAAGGAGCGGGGGAACTGCTCATGAAAGGAATTGCAGCAGTCGCTGAGCGCGAGGGACTGACCATTACTTGGGGAGTTCGCCTGGACAACGAAGCAGCGCAACGCTTCTACCGGCGGATGGGAGCACGGTTGACCACAAAGGTCCTCGCCAGCTGGGAGGTCAGCGAATACAGCCCCATGCTCCGTTGACTTGAAATGCAAATCCAAGCCACAGCCACAAAGACACATGGGACTGGCGTGGCCAACAAAAACCGAACGTGTGACCTCTTAACGATAAATGGTCCACTTCTTGCAGCGCTCATAGTCAGACCGTTCGCCGGCTGTCTACCGGCGAGCGTTGAAGTCTATGGTTTACCAGGCCGGATGGGAGACTGCGACTACTCCGCCAACTTTCTGGGGTCGCACGACCGATAGCCCTGCTTCTTCAGCAATGAGTCCTGCAGCCGCCCAGTCGTGCTCGCTGAGATCTGATTCGAAAAATACATCGATGGCCCCCTGTGCGACACTGCACATTTCAAGGGCTGCGGAGCCAAACCGCCGAAGATCTGTGTAGCCCGAACATCATTGAGGGCAGCTCAGCGTACTGTTGGTCCCGGATCCGGCTCGAATAAGCGAAGCCGGTCCCGAGTAGTCTGATGTTCTTCGGCGGGGACGGTTTCAAACGTCTGATGCCCCATCGCAGCGCATCCAGGATCCGCCGCCTGGCGGCGAAGTACGTTTTACGCAGGGCCGGTGGTTAGGTCCCCGGACCCGGAACAGCTTGACTGCTAACGGGGGCCAAACCACCTGAGCAACGATCACGCCGACAACCCATTCGTCGGTGACCTATGAAAAGGCGGCCACAGAAGTGCAGTAATAGGGGATCCTTCTCGTGTAGTTTGTTGTGCCATCCAACGGATCAACCGACCAGCGCACACCGTCGTCTCTGATGGCGGGGCAGGTAGCTCCGAGCTCCCCGTGAATCGCGTCGAGAGGGCGCGCCGCCGAGATCACTTCGCGGATAGCTCTCTCGGCGGCGACATCAACGTCCGTCACAAGGTCGCCGAGTTCCCCTTGACGACCATGGCGAACCGGTCCCGGGCCATGTCTGAGAGAACCTTCGCGCCGGCCGCCGCCGCTGCCGGGGCGGTGCTCAGTAGATCCCCGTACGCGATATTGCTCTCTGCCAACACCAGCTCTCCGCGGAAGGTGACACCGGTGCTTTTCCTCACCTGGAACCTGCATAGTCATATATGTCGTTAGGTCAGGGTGGCGCGGAATTTCCGCGCTTCGCCGACCAGCTCTTCAACCCGCGCCTTGTCCGCACGGTTTTCAAATATTCCATTCTCCAGCCCGGCGGCGCCCGCGTTCAGATCTGTTGCCCAACATCCTCCCAAGGCGAAGGCATGGAGGGCACCGTGGTGGGCGAGACCGACTTTGACTTCGCGCAGATGAGAGAGACGGCAAACTCACGGCAAAGAGCATGCAGGTTTGAAAGGAAGCCGGACGCTGGGATGACAAGCCCACCATCCGACAGAATGGGCTCCAAGATGAGGCAGACGATGCTGCCGGTCTCGAGGTGGCTTCTCACTTGACCGATGATCAATTCCACCGCGGAGGCGATGTCCCCGTTATCAGCCGTAGTGGAATCGGTACGGAAGAAAGACCACACCGTCATCCTTCTGCTGGCCGGAGGCGACGCGGATAGCTGATACCGCCATCGCGGTCCCGATGCCCCCGTGGTAGCTGCCCTCGCAGGCCAATACTTTGCGTCGGCCTGCCCGCAGGGCAACGTCGCGGGCGTCCGACCCTGAGTTTCCGAGATAGACGCGTCGGTCTCCCGTGCCTAGAACCAGTGCCCGGAAATTCTCGGCCAGACCGACTGCGTGGGGGTGTGCGGTGACCGTGCCTTCATCCGGATGCTGATAGGTCAAGCAGTTCCCAGCCGGAGGGTTCAAAAAAGGCTGGATCCGCGTCCTTCGACGACTTCGACCGGAAAGAAGCACAGTCTTTCAATGCCGGCGATGGTGCGTTCGTCTCTCTCGTACAGGCTTGTCATTGCAAGACCTGGTCCATGTCCTGGCGCTCGATTTGCTGTGCCGGAGCGAGATTCAGCTCCTTCGTCAGGGCGATGCCGACTTTCACGGCGATCCGGGAAGCTGCGAATGCCAGGACAAGGCCAATGGCACACCAATACAGGCCGAGAAGGGGGGCAGCGTCTGGCGCATCCGCGTCCTTGACATTGAACCACAGCACGACAGCGATCACGACAGCGCCTGCTGCCGGAAGGGCCACTCCCAGGAACCTGCCCCGGCCTCCGTGGATCACGTCGAAGCGTCGGTTCCCGGTGAACCACATCGCAGAGATCTCGACCATGAAGTAGGCGACCATCAGGCATACGGCACCAGCAACAGCGAAGAGGAAGTACATGTCGATGGGAGGGTTGTTTGTGCCCATGACCGGCCACCCCGTGAAGCTGCTGATAAGGCCTGCAACCAAGGCGAGGACGACGACGAGGATTGTCGCACGGCGAGGTACCTGATTCTTCTGATCCAGTACGCTGAGCGCAGCAGGACCAAATCCATCCCGTGCGAAGGCGTAGATCATGCGCCCGGCCGTGGCCGAGGTGGCCACGTGGCATCCGAAGGCAGCGCAGATTCCGGTGAAAATGATGATTAGGCTGAACACGGTGCCGATGTAGTCGTGCCCGAGGTCACCCAGGGTGTTACTTGAGGTCTGCATCCGGGTGAGGCCGGCTTCGTCAGTTCCAAAACCGATGGTTTGGGCCAGCATGACAACGACAAACAGCACGCCGGTGATGATGAGCGTTCCAGCGAGAGCGCGAGGTATGTTGTGCTTGGGGTTGTCCGTTTCTTCGCCAAGGGAGGCGCTGGCTTCAAACCCTGCCCAGGACAGGAACGCGGCCACTACGCCAGCCATCACTTGGTCGGCTTTCACGCCGTCGAAGCTCAGGACCGAGAAATCCATTCCTGTCGTCGGTGCTCCGCCCTTGGCAAAAATCACTGCAACGAGGATGACCATCGCTACGATTCCCACGCCTTCAATAATCAGAAGAATCTTGGCGATCAGAGCAGCTTCGCGGCCGGCGAGTCCGAAGGAGAGCACAGCACCCACGATGAGGAGTACGGGCCACGGAATCTGAAAGGGGTCCCTGGTAGCGCCCTGCAATTGGGCCAGAAGGGAATTCACGAACGCTGCAGTCAGTGAAAGCGTGCCGATAGAGAACCCCAGATAGGCCCCCAGCATGGCAAAGCCTGCGAAGAACCCAGCGCGCGGTCCGACGGTTCCGCCCACCAGCGCATACGCGGAACCGGCGTGATTCAGGTGGCGTGTCAGGCGCACGAAGCCGTAAGCGACGAGGAACACTGCGACCAGGCCGATAACGAACACAAGGGGTACGGATTTACCTACGACGCCGATAAGCCCTTGCCCGTTTCCGGACATCGCGAGCGTGGGTCCAACTGTTGCCAGCGATAAAGCCAAGGCGGCCCAAAGTGGAAGCTTGGGTTTTGTTCTATTTGGTGTCTGATTCGAAGAGTCCCGCATTGATTACTCCTGGTTGATTGGCAAGTTGGCCAGGCTGGCCCACGAACGTAGGTGCCCGAAATGTTTGCGGCAGCAGGTGCTGAGCTCCCGCAGGCGATAGGACTGGCTAACAGAGTGTGGATGGGTTGGGAGGTACCGGAGATCCTGGACCACCGAACGGGCTCGGCCGGTATGCGACCATCCCTATAGGTGGGATGGTCTGAACTGGGAAGCGATTCAGTTTTCTTGCCTGAGCACTGAAGGCATCCGAGTTTGGATACCGGTCTGGGCTAAGCCCGGATGACTACACCGTTTCCCCTGTGTGTGAGTGGCTGTGTCGCACTGAGGGCAGCTGCGGCAGCATAGCCGCTGAGCATTGCGTAGGCGACGTCGCGGACATGGGTGCTGTCCGGGGCAAAACTGCTTGAATGGAGCCTTTCATTTTGATCGTCCGTACCGACGAACATCATCAGCGAGGGGTACTTCTCGCAGAAGTATGCGAAATCATCAGAGCCCGCCGACCTGAGAGTGCTGTTGATCCTAAGCCCCAGGGATTCCAGAAGGGGCCGGGCGGGGAGAGCGATCTTCTCATCGTTCTCCAGTACTGGCTCTCCGCGGGTGATTTGCACTTGTGCGCTGCAGCCATGAGCGGCAGCGACGTTTTCTGCGACCTCCTGCAGCCTGAGCAAAATGTGTTGCCGCACGTGCACGCTCATGGCCCTGACTGTTCCACGCGCTGTTGCGGTTCCCGGGACAACGTTGGGGGCAGAGCCGGCGCTTAGTGTCGTGACGGACAGTACAGCTGATTCCATGGGGTCAGTGGTCCTGCTGATGATGCTTTGGAGGGCCACCACGACGTGGGACAAGGTGAGGACGGGGTCTACGGTCAGGTGCGGATAGGCGGCGTGGCCGCCCTGGCCGTTGAGGGTGATTGTGAACTCATCGGATGAGGCGTTCACTGAACCTACGGTGCAGGCCACGGTGGCTCGCGGAAGGAGCGGTTGAAGGTGCGCTCCGATTACCGCGATTACTTCTTCGTTGTCCAGGTTTTTGTCCACGCAGATGTCCTTCGCGCCGGATGGGTATGTTTCCTCCCGAGGTTGCAGGACAAGCAATAGGGGGACCGCGCCGGGGGTTCCCGAAACTGCGCGCGCGAGAGCCACCGCCGCGGCCATGTGAACGTCGTGACCACAGGCATGCATCACGCCTGGGTTTACAGAGGCCCACGCCAGCCCGGTGGTCTCCGCCGTTGGCAGGGCATCGAGCTCGGCCCTGAGTGCCACGGCCGGTCCTGGGCCGCCGACCCGTACCAAGGCCCCTGTCCCGGCTGTGGGAACAACCACGGCGTCGATGGGCAATGCGTCAATGATCCTTTGGCATGTCTGTCCCTCAGCGCCGGAAATGTGGGGGAACCGGTGGAGATCTTCCCGGAGCCGGTAGGCATCCTCAAGCTCTTGGTCGACGCGGGTCCGGAGATCCTCCAGAAGCTCGTTCATCCGTGTCTCCTATTAAGGTGGTAGACCCTTGTTGCGTTTTCGGAAGCAACCATGTTCACGACGCGTACGGCGTCGTTTTCTGACCAGTCTCCCGCTTCGACCCAGCGTTGCAGCACCTTGGTCATACCCTTGCGCCACAACGTGGCTCCGAGGTAGTGCAGTTCGACAGGGCCCCAAGCGTCAGATGAGAAGAGGAGCTTGGAGAACGGCGTCAATTCGAGTGATTCAGCGATGATTTGTTCGGACTGCACGCCTGCGTAGTTCACACCGAGTCCGACGTCGAAATAGACGTGAGGGAAGACCTGGGCTAGGTAGCCTGCTTGCCGATGGTAGGGGTAGCAGTGCAGGAGCATGATGTCGACAGCGCTGGGTTCGATGAGTTTGATCCAGGGAGTCAGCAGCAATGGGTCGCATCGGTCCAAGCGCAGGTCGGGGTCGCCGTAGCCCGTATGTAGCTGGATGGGCAATCCGCGGTCCACGCCGGCCCACAGGAAGAAGCGAAGAAGAACGGGGTCTTCCACCTTGAGTGGGCCTCCGGCGGCGACTCCTTCGAGCCATTGTCCAGCCGCTTTGACGACCTCGTCATTGGCTGGCCTGGCCGGTTCGAAGTCGAATCCCCATCGGTAAGCAATGATGCTCTTGACGCCGACGGCGTGTTCTGTTGACCGGGCCAGAGCCTGAACGTATTGATCGGGAAAGTCCTTCGCATTGCCCCCAGAAGCCGCCAGAGATTCTGCGACCGCTTCCAGACGGACAACTTCACTTGCCAGCCTGCCAGCGCTGCGCCCCATCTCTTCAGGGTTGAGGATTTCGTCTCCCCGGTATCCGGTCTCCACCAGGAAATGTCCGATGCCTGAACCCGACAGTAAACGACGGTTCACCTCCACCGTGCCCAGAGTCAGACGTTTCTGCATGTACTCCCGAGCGGTGGCGTATTCGGGCAGGTCCAGCACTGGAGCGCACCAGCGGCGGATGGCAAAGCCGACCTGTGAATCGAACTGCGACATCCAGGCTGGGATTTCCCGATCCGATTCGGTGATCAGCGTCTCAAACTCGCCCTGGGAAACATCGTTCTTCAGGGCGCCGTGAACGTGGTGATCAACGAGCAGTACGTCACGGATGGAACGGCTTAGTAATGTTTCGTGGTTAGTAGACACCGGCAACCTTCCGGACTTTTTCTAGATCAGTCAGTGAAGCTGTCAGCTCGGCTTCGCGGCGCTTGACGGCCAGGTGCGTTGCCAGGAGGTCCTGATCGAACCAGGACGCCACCACATGATCCTGTTCCAGGTAAACCAGGGCCTGTTCCAACGAGCCGGGAAGTTCAGGAACGTCGGCCAGGTCCGCTTCGGTAGATTCCTCGCTGAACACTTCGGGCAGAGGATAGTCGCTCCCCCCGTTGATTCCCGCAAGTCCTGCTCGAATCAGGACCCCGAGAGTCAACCAGGGGTTCGCTGTCGCATCGGCGGCACGGTACTCGAGGTTGAACTGGCGCTCCGGAGCGGAGCCTCCCATGGAACTGGTCGGGCAAATCCGCAGCAATGCCTCCCGGTTTCGTTCCGCGAGGAAGACCCCGCCGGCGCTCCACCTGTGCGGAGCCAACCGTTGGAACGAAACGGGGCTCGGTGCGGTCCATGCTGTCAGTGCGTGCGCGTGGCGCAGGACTCCGCTGCTGAACTTGGCTCCGATTTCGGAGAGCCTTCCTGGCCGTGATTCGTCAAACAGCACCGGCCTGCCTTGGTCATCGACAAGGCTGATGTGGACGTGGACTCCGGTTCCCGTCCCGTCAGGGTCCTGGAGGGGGGCGAAGGACGCTTCTAGGCCGCGGCGAATGGCTAGGTCCCGAACCAATTCGCGAAGCAGAACGGCCCGATCCGCAGCGATAAGGGCTTCACTCGGCTCCAGAGTGATTTCGAACTGGCCGGGCCCGTACTCGGGCAACCAGTTCTCCGGTGCCAGGCCGCAGTCGGTGAGCATGCGAATGAGATCGGAGCCAAAGGGTTCAGCGTCACGGTGCCGACGCAGCGAGAAGGAATCCGAGTTCGGCAGTCCGTTGAGGACGAATTCATGCTCAAAGCTGGCGATAATCCGCAGTCCAGTTGCTTCGGTAAAATCGCTCAGGGCCTTCCGCAGAAAGGTACGCGGGCAGCATGCCCAGTCGCTGCCATCGGGGTTGGCCAGGTCGGCGAGGAACAGCTTCATACCGGGGGTCTCGCCATCGGCCGGAACGGTAATTTCGGAGAACTTGTCAGCTTTCAAACGCAGATCACCGGTTGAACCAAAGGCACTCTTGGGGGCGATGTCACCAAAGGCGGTGATGCCCAGATTAGCTGGCACCCAGCCCAGGCCCGAACGCAGCACAGAGTCGTAGGCTTCCGACGGCGCTCCCCGGCCCCTTACCTTTCCTGAAAGGTCACAGGTGGCAACGAAGATTTCTGGATACGTCATGAGAAGCTCCCGGCAATTGATCTAATGGGGCTGACGCGTAGTGGCTTGGATCACGTCGCCTTATCTATATTTAGTAAAATTCATTACAGGAAGAGAGTCAAGGCACAATTTGTAACAATAACGTCATGCGCGAGGTGCGATTGAACTGGGCAGGTAAGGCCTTCGTAGCCCAAGCTGCCCCGAAGCCCGCGTCGGGAAAGGCATCAAGCGAGGCCCACCGGACCAGGCCGGCACAGTGAGTGATCCGCAAACCCGGCGGACTGTCAATGGTTGAACTGTCTCGAGGTGCCAACGTCGGCAAGCTGTTGGGTGATGTCTGGCCCGTGAGCTCATGCGCGATGGTGACCAGTCTGCATGGATTCGATTTCCGTCAGACGGTTACGCGCCGGAGTTCCAATATGATCGGCAAGGGCGGCCACAAGCTGCTCGACTACAGCCAAGGCCGGAACGTACGAATCGAAAGGACTCGGAGCTTCCACTCGTGCAGTAATGACAGCTTCGGCAACGTCCGCGGCCGGCGACATCCATGGATCGGTGAACAGGACAACGTGGGACCCGGAAGCGCTGGCCATATTGGCAAATTCGATGACCTCCCGGTCGTAGCGCCGAAAGTCAAAGACCACCAGAACGTCCCGCCGCCCCAGATCCAGTAACGCTGACATCCTCTCGTGGCCACCGGAGGGGATGAGCTGAACATCAGGGCGCATCAGCACAAGATGGGTGTTGAGGTACGCGGCCAGCACGCGGCTGAACCGTCCCCCCATGAGACGAACCCGCAGACGCATGTCTCCTAGAAGGTTCACCGCAGTCTTCAACTCCGCCTCAGGCAATGCCTCAAACGTCCTAACCAAACCGTCCACAAAAACCGCCGTGAAGTCCGAACTTATCCGCGGCGCGCGAGTGCCCGAACCAGGATCATCAAGCCGGCGCAGTGGCGATCCCATTTCTTCATGGACCTCACGCACCAGCGCCTTCTGGAAGGCCGCATAGCCCTCAAAACCCAGAGCGGACGTAAAACGCAAGACAGTGGGTGCGCTAACCTTGGCTCGCGACGCGAGGTCGGACACAGTCTCCAAACCTGCCGCCGGATAAGCCGCCAAAAGGGCCCTCGCGACCTTGGTTTCACTTGGGCTGAAGTTGCCAAATTGAGACCGCGTCAGCTCCGCCACAGATACCCCCAAGGAGCGCCCCGCTCCTGTTCCCAGGGCAGACTTTTCAGCTCTCGTCGCCTTATTCATCAACTGGTCCTCCACTACATCGGCCGCATACTGCGGGATTGTATGCCAGGGGGCGGAACCTGGGGCTAACCCCGCCACGATCTAACAAATTTTACATCCAGCCGGCAATTCAGGCCGGGATAGCAAACTTTTACAGGAACGTACTGGCCGCTCACCGGGCGGCGCAGACGCCGACTCACCGTGGGCTGGTCCGTATGGACGCCACGGCGTTCTTCTCGGTCCCGTACTGGTTCAGCCACCGGTACCAGGTCGCCTCGGCGACCTGGAGCTCTTTGGCACTCGGTGCTGGATGCCGCTACCCCAACGAGGTCCACTGCAGCTCCCGGCAGCCCTCAGCCGGCGTCAGCAAACACACAGTCAGTTAACATAGTCGTCTTCATGCGCGCGTCGTACGACCATGGTGCCGTTGGCCGTGCCTTCGCGGATGGAACGCACGATTTCCGATCGGGCTTCCTCCACCTGGGAGGCCCGCACGGGACCGGAGTGGGCCATCTCAAATTCCAGCATTTCCTGGTTGCGGGCGGATATGTTACTGCGGACCGCGTCGAGAATGACGGCAGGCGCCCCTTTCATCGCGATGGCCAGCAACTCCGGGCTAACACGGCGCAGGGTCTGCTGAATGTCCCGCCGTTCCAGTTTCACGATGTCCATGAAGGTCAGCATCCTGGCGCGGACTTCGCCCGCCAGTTCCGGTTCCAGGGTTTCCAGCCCGTCCAATACCGTGCGTTCGGTCCTGGCGTCTGCCCGGGTGATGATGTCCACGAGCGGCTGGATGCCGCCTACATTATCCGTGGACTTACCCTGCGAGATTACAGTGCCGGAACGCTGCTTCAGGACCTCAGCTACGATGCCCACGACCTCGGGGGCTACGGGACCCATCGTGCCGATGCAGCGGGCTACTTCGCACGCCAGTTCGTCATCGAGAGCGGCCATGACGGCGGAGGCCTTGCCGGGCCGCAGATGCGTGAGAATCAGCGCAACGGTTTGAGGCAGCTCGCCGTCGATCAGCTCCCGTAGTTGGTCCGGAGCCATCAGTTCCAGGAACTCGAAAGACTTCCCCGCCATAGTGGAAGCCAGCCGATCCATTAAGCCGGCGGCTTTGTCCGCACCGAAAGAGGCTTCCAAAAGTCCGGCGGCGATGTCCCGACCGCCCCGGGCGGTGCGTCGGCCGCTCGCGACGTATTCATGGAATTCGATGATTACTTTATCCGCCACTGAGGAGGAGACCTTGCGAAGCCGCACAATCTCCGCCGCGATCTCCTCGGCCTCGGCCTCGGTGAACTGTGCCATCACCGAGGCGCCGCTGGCCGGATTCATCTGCATGATAACAACGGCAACTTTTTGCGCCCCGGTCAGGGCGGGGGCCCCTAGGCCGGGCTGTTCAGTCTTCATACGGGCTGCCGTTCGGACTTGGGCCCACAGCCGTGTTCGGGATGCCGGCCAAGACCGGTCCCGCCGCTGCCGACTCCGATGGAGCAAACCGCATCAAATGCCATCAATATCTTTCCAATCTCGAGTAATGCCGGTTAAGTCTCACTGGACCGGGTCAACTACCTCTCCGGTGTTCAGCGCTCCTCGTCAGACTCTTCGCCCGGCTGTTCATCAGCGAAGCGAGCAGTATCCCGCGTACGGTCTCCACGACTGACCACTGATACCAACCCGCCGGTTGTGCTAAGCGGTGGTCTGGATTCCGCTGGCAGGGTTCGGCGACAAAGATCCTAAGCTCCAAATTCGCTGCATCGAGAAGGGGCCGTGCTAGCAGTCGAAATCATCGAGCTTATGGCGAATAGGGGCCTCATAGTGTGAGCATCTACGCGAGCGAGGCCGCGTAGATGCCTCCGTGTTTCGCCGGTGCTATGGGGCTAATCCCTGACTTGATGGTTGGCCGGCAGGGCGCACCCTGGGACCACGGATTCCATTCACTGCGGGAAATTGTCGGTGCCAGGAGACCCAAGTGTCTTGGTCAGTGGTTGGTGGCCCGAGTGCGTAGCCTTGGGCGGCGGCGATGCCAAGTCCGGCCACGGCGTCGAGTTCGGCCTGGTGTTCGATGCCCTCGGCGATGATGGCGGCACCGATCTGGGCGGCGAATTCGACCATCGTTGCCGCGAGGGCGCGTTGTCCGGAGTCGTTGTGAATGCCTGAGATGAGGCTCCGGTCCAGCTTGATGATTTCGGGTCTGATTTCAGTATGTGGCGCATGGAAGCGAAACCCGCGCCCGCGTCGTCCACGGCTATCCGCAGGCCGTCGGCCCGCAGCGGGGCCAGTGCTGTGATCAAGGGTTCGTATTCGGACACTGCGGTTTGTTCGGTCAGTTCCAGAACGAGCCGCCTAAGAGGAACGGGGGATCTCCGAAACAGTTCCACGGCACGCGGGTCCACGCACGTGACGGGAGAGAGATTGACAGATATGTACAGATGGCCAGGCACTGTCCGAACTGCATTGAGGGCCGAGTGGAGCGCGGCTAGTTCGAGCTCCACGCCCAGACCGATTGCATCGGCGTCGCCGAACACAGCCGCCGGGCCCCCGAGGTTGTCGGGGAATCGGGCCAGAGCCTCCACCCCGATGAGTGCCCCACCAGTGGTCAGGTGAATAGGCTGGAGGGCAGTCATCAAGGAATCGGAGGCCAGGATGGACTCAATGCGTTTCCTCCTCCGATCCCGGTCCAGACGCCAAAGGTCGTGAGGTCCGAGACGCCGGCTCGTTCCCTCATAGCCCGCGCCCCGGACGTCAGAATTTTCCCTGACTCTCCCGGAAACCTCCATCCACACAGGATCCCCGTTGCGGTGCCGGCAGCGCACGACCAAGCCCGTCTGGATTCGCCCCGGGCCACGGTCCGCACTCAGCGTGCGCCGGGCGTCCACAAGGGAACGGGTATCCATGACCAGACCACAGGGTTGGCCAACCAGCTCACCGGGCTCATACCCAAACAATGTCGCGCTGACGTTGTTTGAATAAGTGAACCGGCCAGCGGCGTCCACTGCCCACAACCACTCATGGCTAGTTGCTAGGACCGTGTCCATTAATTGGGCGGTTTTGCGTGCATCGGCTTGTTCATTGCACCGTTGCCGGGCTGCCCGCCCTAAGCCACGAAGGCCTACGATCAATGTCACGACAGCCGTGAGCGCCACGAAGGCTTGCAGCCCTGCATAGACCGGTGGGGTGAGCCCCCACACCGGCGTCGCGATTACCAAGGCGACAATGAGGACGGTCTGCGCCGCAAACGCCCAGAACAGCGCAACGCTTCCGGACGCGCAAAGAAGGGCCCACCAGTCCGCCGGCCCGCTCCGGGCGGCCGTTGCGGATCGGGTTCCGGTGTTGACCGGCGCAGGGTGCGTGACCGTATCCCATTTAGCCATCAGTGGGAGCCTCCCCCAGCAGTATTCGCTACGATCGGGGTCTCCCGCAGGGTCGGCCCATCCGTGCCGTTCCCCCGAGGCGGGCGTCCGGGTCCGGACTGCCGTCGTGGCCTGTACCGGCCGTTCCAGATGTGGTCGACATGAGCCGTCGCGGTCTTCAATTCGGTTGAAGACCGCGAAGGAGGAAGGCGAACTTGCGTCCGGCCCAGAAAGCCGATCAGGGGCACCCGGAGTCTACGGTCCGGGAGGTCACTGGAATCCAAGAGATTTTCGATCCCAAGGACCCGTTCCCTCATTTCTGCTGCGTGTTCAACGAAGAACACGATGAAGTCCGGGTCCTGAGCGTCGGTGACCAGATCCTCTTGCCTGTCAACTGCAGCTGATCCGTCCAGGGCTGACAGTTCCATGTCGCGTTCAAGACCGTTGATCCGCAACTGTTGAAGAAGCTGCCCGATGTCAGCCGTCACGGACGCCGCCGCCGACGCGTTTTCGGCCCAGAGACACATCCGCTCAACCGCCAGTTGAAGAGTGAGTGCCTCCAGCAGTGTCCGCTCCTTCCTCAGGATGTCGGACAGGCTCGTCATGTCCATGTGTTCTCTCGGGGTCCTTCGAGGTGGGCGGTGAACGTTGAATGGCAGTCTTCGCATTTCTTTGCAGCAATTAGCCGTCTGGATCGTGAACTCTCGTGGACGCACGATCAACGATCGAATGTTCGATCGTTGACCAGCCCGGCTCACCGCGACCGTCGAAGTTTCCGGCACGCAGGGCGCTCTGAAAGGGGCGATATCGGTTTGCAAAATCAATTTCACAACATGAAATGATGCTATACCCGGGCAACTCAACTGTCGACTCCCTAAATCTGCGAACGGCCGAATTCCTCCCTATCGGGATCACTAGTCAAGATCGAGCATCTATCCGCCGGCACCTGGCGCGGATTCGCAACGAGGCGCCGGCATCACGTCCAGATGCCTTCCGGTTGATTCGGTCAGATCCCGTCAAGTGGTGTGGAAGATGGCGGACCCGCGACCGGCGTTCAGGCCCGAGGCGTGGTCGCGCAGCTCGAAAGGGATTTCCGTGGGCGAAGCGAGCTGCCACTTTGCCGTTCGTCGGGGTTCGACGGTGCCGGCTTGAGCTGAGCGAGTCGATCAACAATCGCCGGCAGGAGTTCCTTCGGCCAAGGGAACGCCGGGAGGCTGGCTTGCAGGGCTACGTAGCCGTGGATACCTGCCCAGAGTGCGACAGCATCCTTGTCGGGCTCGGCGCTAGTTGAGTAGCCCTCCCGGACGCAGGAATTCAACGCGGTCGTGAGTTGATGAAAAGCCTCAGCGCCTTTCAGTTGGTCGACCGGCCGTGTTTGGGTCATAGTCGCGGTCCTTCGTGTTCCGTTGCGCTCGAATAGCACGCGGTAGCGCTGGGGGTGCTGCAGCGCGAAGTCCACGTAACTGGAGCACAGGGCGCGCAAGCGATCAAGCGCATTGGTGTGGGCGTTCATCCCTTCGACGAGACTGGCGGTCAGCTCATCGAAGGCCTCTCGGATCACTTCCAAGAGAATTGCTTCCCGGTCGGCAAAGTGGGCGTATATCGACGGCGCGGTGATCCGTGCCTTGCGTGCGATCGCGCGCAAGGTGACAGCGTCCTCGCTGCCCGTTTCCTCCAACAGTGCGTTAGCTGCGTTGACGATCTCAGCTCGAAGGTTGGCGCCCGCCCCCCGGGGATTTCTTCTTCTGATTCCAGGCTCTTTCATAAGATCACTGTACACGGTAAATAAACATGTGTATATTTACAGGCGTTAGATGATCCTCCCCCTCGGGCCGAACCCGCGCCCCGACAGAAAGACAACCGCAATGAACACTCCATCGATCAGCCCGGCAGCCCAGCCGACGGACGAGACATCGCCGAAATTGAAGGGAACCGCCACCGGATTCCTGCGCGGACGGACCGCGGCCGTTGCCGGAACCACCTTCGCCCTTTCCTGGCTTATCGGCCTCCTCCTGCCAGTACCGGACCTTGGATCTTTGGGAGCGCACGCTGCACCGAGGCTCTCACCTTCCGACACCCTTGTCTGGATGCTCCAGGAACTACTTATCCACGGTGCCGCCGGAGTGGCACTGCTGTTTGTCTTCGCAGCGCTCTATCGGCGCCTCAAACCCGGCAACTTTCGCACCCGGGTGGCCCTCGGCACGATCGGTGGGGCCGCTGTAGCTGTCTCGCTGGCCCAGTGTGCGCACTACCTTGTCACGATGCTAACCATCGACAGGTGGGCTGCTTCAGATCTGACTGGGCAAGTCCCGGTTCTCGATCGGATGGACGGACTCAAGATGGCCCTCTTGGGCCTGACGATACTTGTCGTCACGGTCGCGGCAGTGCGGTTCCGCAGCGGCCGGGCAACGATCGCAATCGGCGCCTTAGCGGCACTATCGCTCCTGGCCACAGGCATCGGGTTCATTGCCCTCATTCCGGAGGTGATGCAGGAAGCTGCCGTGTCGTTGATTTTGCTCATCGCATGGGTGCTCGTCGTGTCATGGCGACGACGGCCGATCGCGGGACCCCTCAGCCACTGACGCCCCGGGTGTGTGCAGGGCCAGCGTATTGATTGATTCGGAAAAGAAGGCAGAACCATGCAACGCGATCTCGTTTCCACGTCTCCTCGCGCCCCAAAGCGGGTGAACATTTCGGCCGACCGACGGTTGGGCATCTACGCGATGCTCATGTCGCGGGTCCTGCTCTTTGCTGGCTTCCAGTCCGTTGTGGCGATTCTGCTTTACCTCGCCGGTGACCGCCAGTCGTGGACCAGCTCAGCCGCGTGGTGGCCGCTCACCGCCACTGCAGCAAACGCCGTCAGCTTCGTTCTACTTCGCAGCAGGACCGTACGCTTCGGCACTGGCCTTCGTGGCTTCTATCGGCCCGTCCGCGAATCGTGGAAAAGAGACCTGGCATGCACCGCGCCGGTTGCTCTTGGCGGCGCCGCACTCGCCGCCGCGACGAGCATCACACTATCGCTCTGGTTGTACGGAAGCGCACAAGGCGGCTACAGCATCCTCGTCCGCCCTCTCCCGTTATGGGCGGCGGTGGCCGCGTTGCTCGTCTTCCCGCTCAGCCAGGCACTCACCGAGCTGCCCGTTTACTACGGTTACAGCCAGCCGCAACTCGCGATGGTCACGAGGCACGCATGGCTCGTGACCTTTGTTCCCGCATCCTTTCATGCCCTGCAGCACGTTGCCCTTCCGTTGGTCCTTGATAACACCTACCTGCTCTGGCGCGGCCTCATGTTCCTACCCTTCGCCGTGCTCCTCTCGTGGGCGCTCAAGAGGCGGCCTTCGCTAATGCCATATCTTGTTGCGGTACATTTCGGGCTCGACCTCCAAGCTGGACTTGGTCTTCTCTCGGTCGCACACGGCTAGTGGGCGATTTTTTGAGAACAGAGTCGACCACGCCCATCCGGGCAAACTGATATCCGTCGCCAAAAATCCTTGAACGGGCGTTGGTCGCGCCGCGAAGTCTCTCGAATCGACTATCGGCACCGAAATCTCGCCTGAGGTGAATTCCAAGTTCACGGCCGACGTCCTCGAAGAGGTCATGGCCTTGAGGAAGTCGACCTGATTCAGGCCCGGTCTAAATCAAGACCACCCGCATGGCGGGAGCGCCGGAGTCGCGAAGCCAGGTCACCTTGGCGCATAGGGCGGGAACAGGCGCCGCCGCCGGCGGGGGTCTACTTAAGGGGCACTCGCGGATGAACAGGGGCGGGCCGGGTGCCCTGCTTTCAGTGATGGTCGTAGAGATCCGATCACGAGATCCGAGCATCCTTCAGGACAGGTCTCAGCACGACCCAGGCCCGCACTCTGCAATGGGTAGCGGGCTTGATCAAGATGCGTTTGGCAGCCTGGAAATCGCAGGAAATCCGGCATGCGGAACGCGTTAATAGCCAAAACGGCAATCGTGGTCAGCAAAAAATCCGTGTCAAGACCTCATTCGTCCCGGAGGTAGAATCTCCGAAACAAGAATGGAACCTGGCCGGGGGGGGACCAGATGGTTCCGGGCGAAGATTTATCCACTGGGCGGGAGTCGGTTCAATTCCGGACGGAGCGGAGCCGACGTAGAGCGCGAGCGTCCTCGAAACCGACGGCCCGGGCTGCGTTCTCCATTGTTGTGCCATGGCTGAGCAGATGCTCGGCATGCTCAAGACGCAGGCTCTGCTGGTACCGCAGGGGTGTTAGCCCGGTCGCGATCTTGAAAGTACGCGTCAGCGTTCTCTCGCTTACTTTGGCAACCCGACTTAATTCACGAAGCTGAAGTTGCTTTGTAAAATCCGAATCGATGCGATCCTGTACCCGATGAACGACGTCATCAAGGTGACCCCGGTGGCGCAGCATCACGCTCTCCTGTTGCTCGTGTCCGTTCCTCCTGGCATAGATGACCATGTGGCGGGCGATGCGTGCGGCCGCGGCGGGTCCATGCCTGACTGCTATGAGATGCAGCGCCAGGTCGATGCCACTCGCAATTCCGGCGGACGTGAGGATCCCCCCGTCGTGGACATAGAGTACATCTCGAATCACCGAAGCTTTCGGGTAACGCACCGCAAGTTCAGCCTGCAGTTCGTGATGGGTCGTGCATCGCCTGCCGTCCAGCAGCCCCGCCCATCCAAGAGCGTCCACTCCGGCGCATATGCTCACTACGGTTCCACCACGTTGATGATGAATTCTTAGGCCCTCGAGCATCGCAGTTCCAAGCCGCCCGCGGAAACCGAGTGTGGGGGCCCGCCAGCCAGGAACAACGAGCAAGTCATCGGTTGTCAGCTCCGGGAATGAAGTCGCTGCCCGCAGGGGAAGTCCCTGGGCTGTTACGACTTCCGCCTGTTCGGCCACATAGGCGAGTTTGTAATCAAACCCGAGATCCGCCGCGGTCGAAAATACCTGCGCAGGACCGGCCAGGTCCAGCAGGTGCACATCCGGAACTAGAAGGAAGGTGACGACAGCCATGGTGCTGGCGGATGTCTAGTTGATCGAAGCGGGTTGGGCGGCCACTTCGTTGATCGTGCAGATCGTTGCGAACCTCCCGGCCAATGCGTATTCGGTGCGGCGGACTATCTCCTCTGTTGTCAACGTGAGAGGGTCTGCGAGGATTTCCGCGACGCTACGACCCGGAGGGGCGTCTCGGTGCTCGATGGGGGTGGTCGCCGTGGCGTCCACGACGTAGGTCATTTTATAACCAAGGTCGGCTCCGACTCTCGTTGTCGTTTCACAGCACTGCTCGGTTCGGATGCCGCTGATGAGCAGGTCGGTTATACCGCGTTGCGTGAGCAATTGCTGCAGATTGGTAGTGGTAAAAGCGTTATGCGAGGTCTTCGTGATGATGGGCTCCCCCGGTAGTGGTTCAAGGCCAGCCATCAGCCGCACGAATCCGCGGTCGGGGTCGAAGAGCCCGCCGCTTCCGGGCTCTCCGTCAAGTATCCAGACCACAAGGTGGCCTTGGGCCCGGCACGCCGACACGAGCCGATTGGTGCGGTCGACGATGTCGGGATTTGAAGCCGCCTCCCAAATGGGTTGCTGACGGAAGGATTCCTGGACATCAATTACGATCAGTGCTTTTTTCATGACTCGAGCGTATTTGCAGGTCGAGGTGCAGCGGAAGGTGCGATATGGTCCGGATGCGGACCGATCTGGTCAGGATCAAAGCGCTTCAGTAGATTGTGGCGCTTCCACTGAGCCAACTCAGGGTCGGCCCGCCCGGAGAAAACCAACCGCTCCTGAAGTCCAGTGTCGTTTTGAGGGTTGGTTCAGGCGGTCGCAGCTTTCGAGTGCAACGGTCGGCATGCATCAAAGCCTTCGCACACGGTGGAGTCACCCTTCAATGGGCACTCCCCGGACCCACACCGCCGCTGGCGCGGATTCCCTGGCTTCGTGCAGGTAGCGGTCGTAGGCGGGCAGTGTCAGGAATGCCGGGAACTCGATGCTGAGCGTGACCTCCTCGAAGACGTCCCGGGCGTCATTGAAGCGGTCGTCGTCGAAGCGTTCCAGGCGGGCGAACTCTTCGTCCAGGAGGTCGTTGACCCATTCACGGGTGATGAGCTCGCCGGTGTCGGTGATGGCGTGGGAGTAGATCCACTGCCACAGCTGTGAACGGGAGATCTCCGCCGTTGCCGCGTCTTCCATGAGGTTGTGGATGGCCACGGCGCCGTTGCCGCGCAGCCAGGACTCGATATAGCGTATGCCCACTTCGATGTTGTTCCGGATGCCGGTCTCGGTGATTGTTCCCTCGGTGGAGGCGACGTCGATCAGCGCACGGTCGTCCGGGGTGACATCCTCGCGTGAGCGGTCCAGTTGGTTCGGACGGTCGCCGAGTACGCCGTCGAACACTTCGCGGCACACCGGAACCAGATCGGGGTGCGCGACCCAGGAACCGTCGAAACCGTCGCCGGCTTCGCGGGTCTTGTCAGCGCGGACCTTCTCGAACGCTGCCGTGTTGGCGGCCTCGTCCTTGCGGTTCGGGACGGCAGCGGCCATGCCGCCGATCGCCATGGCGCCGCGGCGGTGGCACGCCCGGACGAGTTGCTCGGTGTAGGAGCGCATGAATGGCTGGGTCATGGAGACCTGGGCGCGGTCCGGCAACACGAAGCGGGGGCCGCGGGTGCGGAAGTTCTTGATCACGGAGAAGATGTAGTCCCAGCGGCCGGCGTTCAGGCCCGAAGCGTGATCGCGCAGCTCATAGAGGATCTCCTCCATTTCGAATGCCGCGGTGATGGTCTCGATCAGCACCGTGGCGCGGATGGTGCCCTGCGGGATGCCGAGGAGGTCCTGGGCCTGGATGAAGATGTCGTTCCAGAGGCGGGCCTCGAGGCGGTTCTCGATCTTGGGCAGGTAGAAGTACGGGCCCTTGCCCTGTGCGAGCAGGCGGCGGGCGTTGTGGAAGAAGAACAGCCCGAAGTCGACCACGCCACCGGCAACGGGCTTCCCGTCGATGAGCATGTGCTTTTCCGGCAGGTGCCAGCCGCGCGGACGCACCACGATGGTGGGCAGCTCCTCGGCGGCACGGAGCTTGTATTCCTTGCCTTCCGGTGACGTGAAGTCGATCCGGCGTTCCAGCGCATCGGTGAGATTCAGCTGGCCCTGGATGACGTTGCGCCAGGTGGGGGTGGAGGAATCTTCCATGTCGGCCAGCCACACCTTGGCGCCGGAGTTCAGCGCGTTGATGGTCATCTTCCGGTCAACCGGCCCGGTGATCTCCACGCGGCGGTCCTCCAGGCCGGGTGCCGGGGGAGCGACGCGCCAGTTCGGATCGTTCCGGATGTCCGCCGTCTCCGGAAGGAACCGCGGATCCTGGCCCTTGGAGATCTGGGCGCGGCGTTCCGTTCGGGCCTGCATTAGTTCCAGCCGGCGGTCGGCGGTGGCTTTGTGGAGCAGGGCGATGAATTGCAGCGCGTCCGGAGTGAGGACCTCGTTCTGCCGGTGGATGGGCTGTCCGGTCAGCGTGATGTCGTTGATCCTGAAGTCTTCGGTGAAACTGTTCATGGGAGTTACTCCTTGGAAAATGTTCCCCACCAAGCATCACCAGAAGGCGTTCCGGTGCCAGAAAAGCGTCTGATGCTGCCTGCTTGGGGAAGATCTAGTGGAACTGGCCTTCTTTGGTGGATCCCACCAGGGCAGAAACACGGGGGCAAAGTTCAGGGCTCCATGGAAGCCGCCTTCGCTCGTCGCTCCTTCTGTCGCCGGGCTTATCTCGGGTTGGCGCCGCCGTGCCCATGTGGTCTGCGAAGATCGCCATTGGTCCGTCCTTGTCTTAATCACTACGTCGTTCAAGTATCAATGGGCGAGCTATTCGTATCCAGAAGTAAAACAAAGAGTGGATAATCAGCAGAAAAGCCGCATAAATCGTAGACGTATTGTCAAATTTGAGACGAGTTGAGGAGGGGGCGTGGACGGATGGCTGGGGGATGCGTCTTTCAGGCCCTCGCCACGGCGGCGAGGCCAATATGTGGAGAAGGAATTATCGGTGCGGAACTGGCGCTAGACGTGCCCGACCCAGACTTTGTGATTGGTATTGAAGGTCGTACGGGCCCCTGCTAGCCGTGAAACGTGATGTCCGTGGGGAGCATGAGAATCTGGACGGCTGAATTGCGAGCAGGCAAAGGCAAATGCGGTTCAGCCGACGCCAGCGTTTCCAGGCGTAGCCGCCGAGAACCGCCGGTTCGTTCAAGCGTGAGTTGACAGCTCTTGGACGATTCGCGCCGAGAGGTCGAGGTCTTGGAGATTATGGACGGCGAAATGATGGAAGGACGTTTGGTCGGCTTCATGGACTTGAGCTGCGTCGTGTGCCGCACCGAAGTCAGCTTCCTATATGCGTCTTCACTCCCGGTTCAGGACCACGTTCAAGTCGAGCCTGCTACTGGGTGGCTGGTCTTAGACGGGCTGTTGCCCGGAGTGTCGCAGACGGCCGCGAAGCGCGCGCGGGCCTCGGTTGCCGGCTGGACACGGTCCCGGTTGTTCCATTTCTGAACCACCGTCCTGCCCAAAGTCGCTTGACGAAAACCATAGAGGGACTCCAGCGGGTGGGGTTCTCTTGGCCGACCTGGGACATTCTGCCTTCCTCTCGAGCTCGTGGCGATGCCATATGACAAATCGTCTTGGAAATCAGCCGATTCTTGAGCATTTTTCCAGGTTTTCGTAATTCTATGGATACGAACAGGAATAGTTCTGCATAATACGGTTACATAGCTTATTCAGTCTTTACACTCCTTCTCGAATGAACCGTGGCCGACCGTCTATGCCCGTCTCTAGATGGGTCTGGGTAGTCCCCGCGGTTGCAATGCTCCCTCGGCCCAGCGATTCCAGTGCTCAACCCGGCCGGGAACGCGACCCACTGTCACCAGCACGGGCTGCCTTGATCTTTCGGCTGCCTTTGTTTACGGCTGGCATGGCAAGCATCACGCTGGCCGCAAGAAGAGAACAGATTGGACGCATCGCCCCCCTCGTGTAAGGAATGCAAATGCGAAGAAGCTCCGTCCGCCACTATGGCGGGGAGAGACTCAGGCCACATCATCGACGTGCGATGGGCAACCAGAATCTCGGACCATGGCTTGTTGAAACAGCCATGAACGACGGCAGTGAAGTATGGCCCGAGTAGGGCCGATTCTTTGATCGCTACTGATTGAGAAAACCGAAGCCCATGACACCCTGCGTGGTTAACCCCAAAGAAGACCACCACTGGGGATAGCCCCATGGGCACGGGCCAAATGAAACAAGTGGAGGAATAAGTGTCTGATAGATCAACAACGCCGGTACTCCGAGCTGCAGTATCGGATTTGCCTGGCTATGTCCCGGGGCGCCCCGCAGAAACCGCTCTGACAGCTGCACTAGCAGCGAATGAGAGTCACTATGATCCTCTACCGTCGGTGCTCCGGATCGTGCAGTCCGTTGCAGGGCGGATGAACCGATATCCCGATATGAGTGCAACCGCACTCCGGGAACGAATCGCCGACTACAATTCGGTGGCGCTTGACGAGGTTGCAGTGGGTCCCGGCAGCGTCGGCGTCTTGCAACAAATAATCCAAGCCCTTTGTGATCAGGGGGACGAGATAGTTTTCGCGTGGCGCTCCTTCGAGGCGTACCCGATCCTTGTGCGACTCGCTGGAGCAGTGCCGGTTCCCGTACCTCTGGCTCCTGACGAGAGCCATGACCTCGACGCGATGTTGGTTGCGATCACAGCGCGAACCAAAATTGTGATCCTGTGCACGCCAAACAACCCGACCGGCGTCGCTATCAACCACGAAGCTCTTGAGAGATTCCTTGTCCAAGTGCCTGCGCACGTTCTCGTTGTGATTGACGAAGCATACGTAGAATACGTCTCCGCAGCTGACAGCTTTGCAGCCACGGATCTCTATCGCCGTTTTCCAAATGTGTGCATATTGAGGACATTCTCCAAGGCCTATGGTCTCGCCGGGCTTCGCGTTGGATTCGCAATCGTACGACCCCACCTTGCCGAAGGTCTACGACGTGTCGCGATACCCTTCGGCGTCACCGCCCTTGCGCAAGGCGCGGCAATAGCGTCCTTGGACGCCCAAAGCGAAATCCGGGACCGTGTCGAGTTCGTCGTGGCCGAACGTCGGCGGATCATTGAGAATGTCCGCTCCTTCGGGCTGGACGTCCCTAAGAGCCAGGCAAACTTCATATGGCTGCGCACCGTTGAACCAACGCGAGAGAAACTCATCCGAGCCTTCGCCGACGCCGATGTCCTTGTCCGGTCGTATGTCGGCGACGGAGTCCGCATCTCCCTTGCTGATCCCATGACCAACGATCGGTTTGTGCACGTCCTTGGTGCGTTCCAACATGCCGCGAGGTCGCTGGGCTGAAGCAGCTGTCCGCCGGCCCTGCGTCTCCCCCAGGTGTGTCCTTCTTGCCTGAAGGCTGACGGCGCGGGGAAGGGAAGATAACGCTTGTAGTCGAGGCGACAAACGTCGAAAGTCGCCCTACAGGGATACCAGATGCAAGTCGAGACGTTTGAATGGGACAGGGGTAGAAGAGGCATTCTGCGCAGACCCCAAGCAATCTCGAAGTACACCTCAAAACTGCGAGGGACCGGTACAACCTCACCGCCGAGCTGCTGTCTCGTCCCGAAGAAGTCCGAGCCGCTCCACACGATGGCAGGCAGCACGGCCCCCGGCACGATCCGGCAAGCATAGGACCAGCTGGCCCTCGGCATGCTTTGGGAGTGCTAGCGCTGCTTCAATGCGCAACTCAATGACTGATTGGACGCCGCCTCGCCCCTTGCCGACGGCTGAAGCCTAGGCAGCAGATCGTGCTCGACTCCACCTAGAGCTTCAGGGCCCGTTCAAGCAGAGAGCGTTCCCAGCAACACGACCTGACCGCCGAGTCACTGATATGGCAGGGCCTTCACCAGTGACTACCAGTAGAAAAATTTCAGAGCCGCCTACTCGTTCACATGCCCCTCCGCCGGGCGTGGAGGCCGCCACAGAAATAGAACCTCGGAATTCGGGCCATGTTCTTGACCGGGCCGATCCCAGAGCCCGGCTTTGGCCCGCGGATGATACGGCAACGCCCGGGCATCGTCAGAGGGTCTGAAGAGAAGGCGTCGGGACCGTGGTGCTCTGGTCCCGACGCCTTCCCGGCAAGTGCTAATTACCGGGGTTGGCTACTTCTGAGCCCACTCCCAGAAGTTCCACCAGACACCTGTCTGGGTCGGCATGTACTTGACGCCGGTGATGCGGTCGCTATAGGCGTCGACACCCACACCTTGGAACAGCGGGAGGCCGTAAGCGGAATCCCAGATCTTGTTGTCGATCTGCTTGGAAAGATCATCCTGCTTGCTGCGGTCGGTGGTGACGATGAGATCCGCCATCAACTTGTCCGCACCCGAATCGCTGAACATGTTGAAGTTGGACCCATTGTCAGACTTGAAGATCTGCGGAATGCCCGACACGCCGACCCCCGGGTTGCTCCAGCCGAAGATGGTGGCATCGTAACCGCCCTTGCCCAGAGCCTTGCCCCAGTCGGACTTGCCCAGACCGCCGTCGACGATCTTGAAGCCGGCCTTGCTGGCGGATTCGCGGATCAGCGAGAAAGTGTCAACACGGTTCGGGTTGTCCTTGTTGTACATGATGCGGATTTCCGGAGTGGCACCGTTGAGAAGCTTCTTGGCACCATCGATGTCGACGTCCTGGTAGGCCGAGGAGCCATTGTTCTTGGCGGAATCCGCGTAAGCAGCCTGCTGGGGCACGAAGATCTGCGAGTCAAGCGGTTCCGCGTTCGGGTCAAGCTTCCCGACAATCTTGCTGACGATGTCCTTGCGGGGCACAGTCTTCATGAGCGCCTCGCGGACGTTTTTGTCGGCCAGCGGGCCAGAGAAGTTCAGATCCAGGTGGTCGTAGGCCAGCTGGTTGCCCTGATCAACCGTAATGCCCTGGCTTTCGAGGGCCTTGAGCTGGTCCACGGTATCGGTCGATGCCTGGGGGGCAACGATGTCGGCCTCACCATTCTTCAAGGCCTGCACCTGGGCGGCGGAGTCGCCGATGTACCGGACAGTGATTTCGTCCAGGTTGGCCGTCGGGCCCCAGTTGTAATCCTTGTTGCGGACCATGGTGAGGGACTGGTCCTGGTTCATGCTCTTGACGATGTAAGGACCGTTCGAGAGGAACAGGGTCGGGTCCGCGGGAAGCGTCTTCGTATCGAAGCCGGTATTCCACATGTCCGACATTGCCTTCAACTTCGGGTCCGCAGGCAGGGGTGCCTTGGAATCTCCGCGCGGCTTGCTCTTGAAGAAGTCAATCAAGGCCTGGGTGTCGCTCAGGCCCGCCTTCTTGGCCAAGACGTGGGCGGGGACGTCGATGGTGGGTCCGCCGAGCGCGATTTCCCAATCGGCGAACGGCTTCGAGTACTTCACGGTCATGGAGCGACCATCAGTTCCAAGCTCCGGGAAGTCGGTCAAGGCGAGGCCGGTCGAGTCGCCGGTATAGGAAAAGTACGACGTTCCGGTCTTCGCTGTTGGGTCGGCGTCGTCGTAGTAGCCGGAGAACGCCGCCCACTGCAGGAGCAGGTCTGCGGCCGTAACGGGCGTGCCATCGGACCATTTGACACCATCATTGATCGTGTATTTGACGGTCAGCGGGTTGTCCGAGACCTTTTCCATCTTGCCGAACTTATCGTTGTGGACGACGTTAAGTCTGTTGTCGATATAGTAAAAGCCAGAATGCGTAGCATAGCTGATCTTCTCGTTGATATCAGTGTTACCATCGGCCGTGTTGGGATTGAACGTGTTCAATGCGTTCACCTCCACAACCGTCACCGATCCGCCTGTTTTGCCTGCTGCTGCAGCCGTCGGGGTTGACCCGCCGCTGCCGCCCGCGCAGGCACTGAGGACGATAGCAGCTGCTGCGGCCACGCCCAATGCTGTGGAAATACGACTCAAGCGCATTCCGCCTCCTTGTTTCTGTGGGTTGGGTGAGACCGGTGCCGTAGGCGCCGGAAAGATAAGCCACTTCCCTAGTGGAAGTAGGGCGCGTCTCACGTGGATAAAATCGTAAATCCAAAATAGAAAAGCATTTGCGGAAATTTCCCTAACCATAAAGCTTTTTATCGAACTGCAACATTTATTCAAATTCCAAAGGCAATATTTAGCAAAAAATATTGATGCTTGAGTACTCCAAAATGAAAGTGCTGCACAACAGAGAATTTCCGATTCGGAGAATCGGGATTTCTAGCGTTGATACTTAGTTGGCTCAATTGGTTGGTGGAATGCCGCGACATTATTCGTTGAGGTGGTACTCCAACAACGTCGCCGTCGGCCATGGATCTCGCTTCGATCAATCCTCGAAGAAGATGGGTCTTGGCCTTGATGGAGCATTGCCGGAAGGTCGTTGTGGATGACACCAAGCTTGCGCTGCCGTGTCGCCCTGGGGGGTCGGTACGTCTCCTTCGATCGGGGGAATGGTTATTTTGATGGCATCGAGATCGGTCGGGATTAGCTCCGTCCAGGAAGTTGACCGAGATTAAAGACAGCCGAAAATGTACCGTGATAACGAATTATTTTTCATCTAGTTTGAGATTTATCAGATATGCCCGGCCTCCCTTCCGCCAGAACCTCGTGGAAATCCGGCTACCTTTGTATGATTCTTTGACGGTCCCGGTTCACCGCGGTTAACTGGGGCCTGCTGCAAGCAGTTGCGAGCGCAATTCACGGCGCTCACGTTGCTTGTCCGGATCCGGCAGCGGAACTGATGCCAGTAGCCGCCGGGTGTAGAGATCCCGTGGGCTCCGCAGGATCTGTTCCCGGGGCCCCTGCTCCACGATCCGGCCACGCTGCATCACGCAGATATGGTCGGCGAGCACGTCCACGACGGCGAGGTCGTGTGTGACGAACAGGCAGGCAAAGCCCAGTTCCCTCTGCAGGTTCTGGAAGAGGTTGAGAACCTTGGCCTGTACGGACACGTCCAACGCCGAGGTCGGCTCGTCAGCGACCATCAGTTTCGGCTGGAGTGACAATGCCCGGGCGATTCCGACGCGCTGCTTCTGGCCGCCGGAGAGTTCGTGAGGGTACCGGTTGCGGTAGTCGCGCGGGAGCTCGACCTGGTCCAGGAGTGCCTCAATCCTTTTCTGCAACTCGGCGCCCTTGCCCACTCCGGCAAGGTACATCGGCTCTCCGATGCTTTCACCAATGGGCAGCCTGGGGTTTAGAGACGATGACGGGTCCTGGAACACCATGCCGACATCCCGGCGCGTGTCACGAAGCTGCCTGCCGTTCTTCTTGGCGAATGAAATGTCCTGGCCCACGACCCTCATCGTGCCGGCGGCCACCGGCAGCAGGCCGACCGCGGCCCTACCGATAGTCGTCTTTCCGGACCCGGACTCCCCTACCAGGCCCACCACTTGCCCGGGATAGATCAGCAGGTTGGCGCCCTCCACCGCCCTGAAGGCACCCACACGACCCTGCTTCGGGTATTCGATCGCGACGTCGATCAGCTCCAGCACGGGACCGCCAATGGGCCTGGCAGCGCTAGCCGACGCGTGTGCTGCGGAGTTCCCGCGCTCACGGATCAGCAGCTCCTCGACCGGGATTCCGGCCTTCGTAGCGACGACAAGGGCGGCAGCCACCTCGTCGTTGTCCGCGGAATCCGAGCCTCCCTGCCCGAGGTGCGGCACCGCGGCCAGCAGTGCTTGGGTGTATTCGTGCTGCGGGTTATGGAAAATCTGTCTGGCCGTGCCGGTTTCCACAATCAGTCCCTTGCGCATGACGGCGATCCGGTCGGCGAGGTCCGCCACGACGCCCATGTCGTGGGTGATCAGCACAATCGCGCTATCTAGCTTGTTCCGCAGGTTCCGCATCAGATCCAAGATTTCAGCCTGGACCGTCACGTCCAGTGCTGTGGTGGGTTCGTCGGCAATTAGGAGCTTGGGGTTGCAGGAAAGGGACTGCGCAATCATGGCGCGCTGACGCTGGCCGCCGGAGAGCTGGTGCGGATAGGAGCGGAACGCTTTCTCGGGGTCCGGCAGTTCCACCAGCTCCAGCATTCGCAGGGCCCGCATCCAGGCTTCATCGGGAGAGACTTCATTGTGCAAGCGGATCGTCTCCACGATCTGCGCGCCGACGGTATAGACGGGGTTCAGCGCCGTCATGGGCTCCTGGAAAATTACGGCAACGTCCTTGCCGCGGACCGCCCTGATATTCGCCTCATTGGCCCCCAGCAGCTCCCTGCCTGCGAGTTTGACGCTACCGGTCACGCGGCTGTTGCTCGGAAGCAGGCCAAGGAGTGCCATGGAGCTAGCGCTTTTGCCCGAGCCTGACTCTCCCACGATGGCAAGCACTTCACCGGCGCGCACCTCGTAGTTCAGGCCAGTAGCAGCCGGTATCCATTTCTTGTCCACCCCGAAGTCGACGTTCAGGTCCCGGACCTCCAGCACGGTTTCACCTTTGCCGGGCGCCGGTGACACAGGTGGATCGAGAGTGACGAAGTCAGTCATTATGGGGCTTTCCTTCCGCCGGGCCGCCGGAGCATTTGGGTTTGGTGCCGCGGCTGGGAATACTGATCTATTAGGGGAATGAGTTCTGCGTCGCACGCCGGAAACGTTGATGCCTTCAAGGCCCGAACGAACCTCTGGTTCGCACTACTGTCCTGGGCGGTGAACGCTTTCGGCTTCGCGGTCACGGTCGTGATGGTGCCCGGAGCGTCGATTGTCACTACCCTGTTTGAGTTGATCGCCTTTCTGGGCTGGCAGATCTTCCGGACGCTCGTGCGTGACGGCGGAGTCACCTTGGAGAACCCGTTCGGGTCCATCGTGGTCTCCTGGTCAACGCTGGTATATGTCGATACGCGCTTTGCGCTGACACTGAACACGGTAGAGAAGAGCCACGCTTCCCTGATCCGCTCCGGCTCCCGGGATTTAGGGCGGCCGTAATGGGGGCCACGCGCGGCGGATCGTGCGCACCAGATGGCATGACCTGGTGGAAAGCGGCCAGGTCGCCGCCAGTACAGCGGGCGGGGTGAAGGTGGCTTTCCGCTGAGCAGCGGCCAGCGCCATCGTGCTTTGCTCGGCGATTAGCTACTGGGCCATCATCGCCCAGTGGGGCGTACCTGAAATGAGAGGACATCTACTCACCCTTGGTTACGTCAAGAGAGGAGGCAGCGGTGGTTTCCGGAGAAAAGCGCGCTGATCCCTTGGCCTTCCTGGCATCGAATTTCTTCTGGCGCGGGTCAAAGGCGTCGCGCAGTCCATCGCCGATGAAGTTAATGCTCAAGCAGATCAGCACGATGAACAGGCCCGGAAACCAGAAGAGCCAGGGGCGTGTGGCAAAAGCGGCCTGGTTCTGTGAGATAAGCAGTCCCAAAGAGGTGTCCGGAGCCTTGACTCCGACGCCGAGATAGCTCAGCGCTGTCTCGGTGAGAATCGCGGCCGACATCGTGAGGGTGACGTTCACGATCACCACGCCCACCGCATTCGGCAGAATGTGTTTGAAGATAATCCGGATGTTACTTGCCCCGGAGATCCGCGCCGCATCGACGAACTCCCGTTCGCGCAGCGAAAGGAACTCTCCCCGCACTAGACGGGCCAGCCCTACCCAGCTGATCAGGCCGAGAAAGATCCCCAGGACGAGGACGCCGTTGTTGCTGGCGAATGAGGCGAACCAGCTTCCTTCGTCTCGTCGGCCGGCCAGCTGTGCCATCACGGCCGCCAGGAGCAGGGTCGGGACAATGATGATGACATCGGTAAGGCGCATGAGGACGGCCTCCATCCAGCCCCTGAAGTAGCCGGAAAGGGCCCCCACTACCACCCCGATCAGACCGGCGATGAGACCCATCACGATCATGACCGTGATCGACTGCTGGGCCCCTCGCATCGTCATCGCGAAGAGATCCCGCCCGATCCGATCCTGGCCGAAGGGGTGTTCGCCCCAGGCCGGCGGCCAGAGCGAAGCCGTCGGCGCGCCGCCGTTGACGAGCGGCGAAACATCTTCGTGGCTGTGTTTCCACCAGCCGGGGATGCCGGCATAGCCGACAGAGGTGAATGCAGTGATGAAAATGATCGCGAAGACCACGAGACCGATAATCGCGCCCGAGTGGCCGAGGAAGCGTTTGCGGACGATCTGTCCCTGGCTGAGGCCCTTGGCTTCGAAGATGGGTTCAATGCCAGCCGCAGCTTGCGGCAGGCTCGCCTCTTCGGCGATTATTTCGTCCTGCTGACTTGTCTGGCTCATGCTTTTACCCTTACGCGTGGATCAAGTGCGGAGTACGCAAGGTCCGCAATGAGGTTGAAACCCATGGCCGTAATGGCCACACAGACGAACACGCCCATGACCGGGTTGGGGTCGACATGCTGGATGCCGTCAAGAAACAGGAAACCCATTCCCCGGACCGAGAAGACCGACTCCGTGATGACGGCGCCGCCGATCAGACCGCCGATGTCGAAGGCCACAATCGTGGCGATCGGGATCAGGGCGTTGCGGAAGGCATGGCGCATCACCACTGTCCGCTCGGGCAGGCCCTTGGCACGGGCGGTCCGAATGTAGTCCATATTCATGATTTCGAGCATGGAAGCACGCGTGAAGCGGGTGTATCCCGCCAGCGAAATGAGGATCAGGGCCAGTGTGGGGAGGATCAGGTGCGTGAACGAATCGATGCTCAGGACCCAGAAATTGCCTTCAATATTCGGAGTGCTAGCCCCGATGGTGGCGATGGGACGGCCTCTGACCAAGCTGTTGTTGAAGTAGCTGGGCCACGCCTGCATGTAGCGGTCCAGCACAATGAGGAATCCGACGAGGAATGAGGTGATCGCCGCTGCGCGCATCGACTGCCCACGGTCGTAGCCTCCCATGAGATATCCGATGCCCATCCCGACGAGTACCGCTGCGATAGCCAAGAGCAGGATCATAAGGAAGGTGGCCCCGTCCAGCACCGGCTGGATGACGAAGTAGAAAACCAGGCCCACACCGACTGCGATCAGCGCCGATTGCAAAGCCTTCCTGTTCTGCAGCCCGGCTGAGAGCAGCGTGACGGCGAAGGCGATTCCGGCGCCCGCGATGGCGATGACCACCGGCCCCAGCCCCGGCGTCTTGAACCACTCAATGGCCGAGAAGTAGACAAGTACGGCGGTTACAAAAGTCATGGCCACTCCGCCGGCGAGAAGCCTCCGCTTCATCCCGCCTCCTGCGGCGACCGCGGTCACCACGCCAAGGCCCGCGCCGATCGCCAGGGCCATCGGCAAGGGAATGTTGGGGTCCCGGAGGAAGTTGTTGAACCCGATGGCGCCGAATTCTTTCAGGAGCACGGCTACCCAGAAAATCGGAAGGGAGAAGAACAGGAATGCCATGAAGGTCACACCGTAGTCGAGTGTGCTGTACTGGCGCAGGGCGGTGACGATTCCCAGCGTGATGCCGACCAGGATGGCGAGCACGGTGGCGCCGGTGACCAGCATCAGGGTCTGGATGAGCGCGTGCCCCAAGGCATCGGTGACCGGCTGGCCGGCAATGTTCTTGCCGAGGTCGCAGGAGTTGGCAAAGGGAACGAGGCATTGCGCCGCTCCACCCAGCCATTTGAAGTAGCGCAGTGGGGCTGGGATGTTAAGCTGCAGCAGCTCCGTCCTGGCGTCCATCAGCTGCCGTTTGTTGGGAGCGTTGCTGGCGCGGTATTGCTCGAGGGGGTCCCCGGACGCCGCTGTCAGGAGATAGACCAGATAGGACGCGCCAAGAAGAATAAGTGCAGCGGTGATAAGCCGCCGAAGGATGTAGGGCACCATGGAAATTGAACCTCGGAATTCGGGCCCAGATTTTGACCGGGCCGGTCGCGGTGGTGGGCCGGGTGCCGCCGATCATGCGGCAGCCGTGCCGCATCGGCGGGGGTTTCGCCAGAAGGCGCCGGGCGGTGGGGCTTGGCGGGATTTCGATTAATTCAGAAGCCCGGCTCGTCCGGTACCCCGCTTCCAGCTGTAGAACAAAGTATTAGTGCGGCAGCACATGCGACTACGTCCATGCAACCCAGCACTGGGGGTGCCAGCGGGATCCCGGCTAGGAGAGTCCTGGCAGATTCAGGGTCCGCTCGAATTAGAGCGAAGCTTCAAACGTTTGTCCGTGGGGAACCTCGACGCTAAGAGCAACGCTGTAAAAGCAATGGTCATGACGGGTGACGAGTATTCCGCACTTCTTGCCTAAAGCTTGCGATATTAGGATCTCCACAGCGTCGTCCAAGTCGGTTTGAAGGCTGGCCGCCTCGCGGGCTTTGACATGGACTGTATCCGTGTCAATAAGACAGAGAGTCATTTGGCGTAGTTCCGTATGGTCTGGCCAGGGCATCGATGTACCTTGGCTGGCTTGGTGGATAGTGCCTGATACAACATGTTTGGTTGCCGCAACAATCCGGGCAATTGCATGCTGCATTGAGTCTGACTGGATATAAAGCTCCGCGCCCGAGTCAGCGCGCCGGGTCTGCTCAGGAGCCACCCACACAGACAGAGGGCGTGCTCGAAACGTGTCTCAACTATCCGAAAGGAGACCGTCCGTTGTCGGAAATCACGCCACGGAGGAGCGATCAGCACCGGCCGGCGCGAATATGCGTGGCCGACCGGCACAAGAGCGATGACCCTTATTGGTGAACTTACCGCCGGCCCAGACTCAGCAGAGTGCTCGCTGCAGTCACGATGCCCTCATGAAAGCGATAAAGCTCAAAGTTCTCGTTGGGTCCGTGATTGTGTTCGTCGACGTTCGCTAGTGGAATCCCGTAGCACGGTAGACCGAGGCCGTCCGACAATGCTGCAATGGGCAGGCTTCCGCCTAGCGCCGGCACGAGCAGTGCTGGTTTCCCGGCGGCAGAGCTGACCCCGCGGACAACCGCGTCGGCGAAAGGCGCGTCCGGCAGTGTACGCGAAGGAGCCATCGTGGCTTTGAACTGGAGCTGAGCATGTGGCAGATGCTTGTCAACGTGCTTGCGAACCGCCTCAAGGACGGTATCGACCTGTTGCCCGCACGCCAACCGCATGTCGCAACGGGCAACAGCAACCGACGGGATCACCGATCGGTGGTCGTCACCATCCGAGCATGACAATGAGTTGATAGTGAATGTCGGCAGGGCGAGGCGCTCGTTGAAGCCAACTTCGTTGGGATCGCCTGTTGGAGAAACATCGATCTGCTGGAGACCCACGCTTGCAAGGACGGCTGGCACATCCACAGGCAACGCCGCTAACGCATCGCGCTCCCCCGCGGTTAAGGGCTTGACACCCGAATCGTAGCCGTCTATGAGGATTCTTCCGTCTGGCGCGCGCATCGTTGAAAGCAACCACACCAACTGCCATGCAGGATTCGGAGCAATGTTGCCCCAGTTGCCGGAGTGCAACGCAGCGTCCGCACCGCGGACGGTAATCTCGAAGCTCACCGCGCCACGCACCCCAAGAGTCACAGTCGGCTCGTAGCTATCGTGAACTGGCCCGTCGCTCCAAACGACAACGTCGGCATTGAGATCGTTCCGCATCGAGGCAAGTGTCTTGGCGAGGTTTGGGCTCCCAATCTCCTCTTCGCCGTCGAGCACGACCGTCACGGAACATGGCAGCTCACCATAACAATCCTGCAGTGCGCGAAGCGCAAGCACTTGGGCAAAATGTTGTCCCTTGTTGTCACCTGTCCCGCGTCCGAACATCCGCCCATCCCGTATAGCGGCTTCAAACGGTGGACTTTGCCAGTCCTCGAGAGGTCCAGGCGGTTGCACGTCGTAATGGCCGTAGATCACCACGTGCGGACTCCCGTCCGGACCGGACTTGTGGCCGGTAACCAGAGGAATGCCACCGGTATCCACAACTCGGGTCGTCAGCCCACTCCTGAGCAGCAGGATTTCGGCATGCTCAGCCGCTGCCGACATGCCCTCCCCCGTCGCGCTGACGCTGGGCACGGCGATCCACTCCGCCAGTTCCTGCTCATGCCGCCGCCGATGCTGGTCGACATAGTTTCTGATCACATCCATGACGCTCCAATTGATTTCAAATATTGATATCGATATCAATTATGCAAATCGGCTACAATGTTGTCAATGGATAAGCCAACGCAACGTCAGCCAACGACGCCAGAAGATTTGCGCGCCCTTACGCACCCCTTGAGCTGGCGGATTCTGCGACTGTGCCTGGATGAGGCATGGACCAACCAGCAGCTTGCCGAACGGCTGGGCGTCGCACCGGCCACGTTGTTGCGAAGAGTTCGGGCACTCAATGACGCCGGGTTTCTTATTTCAGAACCGCCAAGGCAGGGTGCGCAAGGCGCGTGGGAGCGGCCTTATCGAGCGACCGGACACACATGGCGACTTGAGATCAACCCTCAAGGCGACCGCTATCTAAGTGCTGGGGTCGAACGTGCGATTATTGAGGCCCATGTGGCTGAGATCCAGGAGACCGATCCCTTGGCCCAACAGCACACACGGCGGGCCGTCCTGCGCCTGGATGAGCGAGCGCGAGCCGAACTTGATGCCAGAGCGGACGCACTTCTCGATGAGTTCGCAGCACGCGCCACACCTGACGGGCATCCCGTAGCCATCCTGTGGAGCACCGTCGACCGGCAGGAAGACCAGAACATCTGATTCCCGAAGGACTCAATCTGTACCGATTGGGCCCTTGCTGACGCCCCTCCCACCGGGAAGGGGGCGTCCATACACCGTAGTGAAGGTGTTTTAGATTAGTGGTTACCACTCACGCTAACGACTGAGAAATATTCATGCTTGTCCGTCGGGCCGATGTGGGTGGAGAGATCCTTGTCTAGCGGTTCCTGGAGGGTCATCCGCTGGCCCCTGTGGCCAAGAAGAATGGTTTCCAGCGCGCCCGCCGATGGTTAAAACGCTACGCGGAGCACGGTTGGGGCGGGATGATCCTTCTTCCATCCTGACCCGATCGTCGCAGCGAGCGTGGAGCACCATGATTGCCCGGTACGACCGTCCGAGCGCCGCCGGGTCTCGACCTGCACGATTTCCCGGACCATCTCCAGGGTGTCGCGCTTGCGAGGACTGAGATCGATCAGCAGCGAACGCACCTGCGCCAGCAGCGCCACCGAGAACGGTCGGGGAACTGCTTCACATCGACGTCAAGAAGCTCGGGAAATCCCACAAGGCGGCGGCTTACGCGTCCACTGCCGCAGCGAGGCCGTGGCGGGGCTCGCCAGTGATCTGCAAAGTGAGGAACCGGCGATCGCGGATCAAGGGGTCGACATTCCAATTGACCGGATATAACATCATTTCATGTTGTGAAATTGATTCTGCAAACCGCGATCGGCTCGTGCAAAGTGCCCCGCGCGCCGGAATCTTCCGACGGTGCGCAGGGAGTCAAACGCTGAGGGGCGATCGAACACTCAGTCTTGGACCGTGACACCGCAAGAGTTCATGATTCAGACGGGCCAATTGCTGCAGAAAAACCAGAACACTGCCATTCAACATTCCCCGCCCGCCCGCAGTCAGAGAGAGACATGAGCATGGACCCCGATCATCGCCCCTTCCGCACACACTATCGCAACGCCACGGTCTTTACCGCTACGGACGTCGGCCTCGCTGAATCCGTCGTCGTTGAGGGCGATCGGCTTGCATGGGTCGGTGACACTGCCACGGCCGAGCGGATGGCAGGACCCGACGCCCTCGTGATCGATCTGGATGGCGCTTTCGTGTCGCCTGGCCTTATCGACGCCCATACTCATCTCCTGATGCTTGGTCAGGCTCTTCAGAAGATAGATCTCCTCGATGCCGCAAATTTGGCCGAGATTCAGCAACGACTCCTCTTGGGACGCAGGGAGAAGCCACAGGCGAAGCGGATTCTCGGGCGTAGTTGGTTGTTCAGCCAAATACCAGATGGCGCTCCCACGCACCGGATGATCGATGAGGTCATTGTTGATATCCCGGTCTACCTGTACGCAAATGACTTCCACTCCGTTTGGGTAAACTCGGCAGCAATCGCTGAGCTTGGTATCACACGGGACACTCCTGACCCGTTGGGCGGCCGGATCGGCCGAGATCCCCAAACCGGCGAACCAAATGGCATGATCTACGAGGCCGCAGCTGCACATTTTGTTCGCCCGGTCCTGGCCGGACTCGTCACGGACACCGAACGAGACGAGGCCCTGCAGCGTGCCTTCGATTGCTATCTGAGCGCGGGTGTTACCGGTGCCGTAGACATGGCTGTCAGCGACCATGAGCTTCAGGCGCTGCAGCGGGCTCTCTTGGCCAGCAACGGGAAACTCCCTATTCGGGTAGTCGGGCATTGGCGCGTAAGCAACTGCAACTCTGTTGCTGAGAACATGCGCCAAGTGGAGGAAGCCGCCCGATTGAGCCAATCTGTATGTTCGCCATGGCTGCGGATCGCGGGCATAAAGATTGTCATTGACGGCGTAATCGATGCGTGCACGGCGACGATGAAAGAACCGTACGCGGACGGATCGAACGCCAAACCGATTTGGAACCTTGAATCTCTGATTCCTGTTGTGACCGCGGCTGACTCCGCTGGCCTCCAAATCGCAATGCATGCCATCGGCGACGAAGCTTCCGAAATTGCACTCACCGCGTTGGAACATGCCTATCGCGCGAATGGGGCTCGCCCCCGCCGCCACCGGATCGAACACCTGGAAACGGTCAGCCGTCAAAACGTGGCACGCTTAGCCCGTCTCGGCATAGTTGCGTCCATGCAACCAGTGCACTCGGATCCCGCAATCCAAGACAATTGGCGCGCCATGCTCGGCGATGATCGAGTCGAACGCGGCTACCCGTGGTCCGAGTTCGCCGAAGCGGGAGCACAGCTGGCTTTTGGCACTGATGCACCTACCGCGCCGTTCTCCGCTTTGGCTAACTTATATGTCGCGTCGACGCGCAGATCTGCTCTCGCTCCATACCTTGCCCCGAATGTGCCGGCACTTGCGTTGTCCCTTGAAGAGGCTCTTACATTCGCAACGAGCGGTGCGGCATGGTCCTGCGGCGCCGAAAAGGATCTCGGACGCCTGGAAATCGGCTTACTAGCGGACTTTACCGTGCTTGATACGAATCCGTTCAAAGATGGACCGGAATCCCTTCTTACGGCACGAGTACTCCGCACGGTCGTTGGTGGAGAAACATCCTATCTAGCAGGACCGGAGGTATCGTAACGGGCCGAGACAAGCCTTCCACGGATGGGCTGCGATCAAGTGAAATATCCGACACTAGAGGTTTTTTCGCGCACCGTATCCGCGGAACCCGGGTCGCGGCCGTTTTCCGTAAAGGCCAGCGGCTTCCACCGGGGTCTGGTGATGTTGGGGTTGCTCGCGGCAACCGCCGCTGTCCTCGTTCAATACGCGCCGATCAGATCACGCCCGCTGTGGCGTTACCCAAGGCGTGGCCCATACCGGCTCGCAGGGCCGCGAGCCCTTCGTCTGAAGGACACCACGCTAAAAGTCGATGAGCCCTCGTACCGCTATCAACGGTCGGCCGTAACGACCAGTGCTTGCAGCTTGTCCTTTCCGAAGCCGCGACGCGGCAGCGTTCCTGGCCCCATCGAACACATTTCCCTAAGGACAGGGTACAAGCATGGATCACCGGCACCCGGTCCTGGAAGACACCGGTCAGGACCCGAAGGCCATCCGGGAGACTCAAACCGCCGCCGGCCGCGCCGCTCGTGCACGGCCGTTGTCGGCATTTCCCTCGCGGCCGGTCTTAGCCCGGCCTCGGCAGATACTTTCAACTCCACGGTTTCCGGTGCGAGCCTGACGGCGACCACCGCGGCTCCGACATTGTCCGCAGTGACCTTGAACGGCACCAGCACGCAGACGTCCACGGGCACTGCCCGCGGCACCGGCGCGGCCTGGACCGTTTCGGCCAGCGCCGCGGACTTCACCAGCGCCGCCGGCACCACCGAAACCGTTGTCCGCACGATCAGCGCCCCGAACCTGACCATCACTCCCGGTGCGGTCACCGCCGCCGCGGGCGCCGACGTAGTCACCGGCATCACCGCGGACCCTCTGGTCATGTACACGTCCTCCCAGGCGTTGATCTCTCTGCCGGTCCGCACAAAGGAACGTACAACGTGACGCCGTCCTTCAGCCTGGCGATCCCGGCGAACGCCTACCGCTCCAACTACACCACCGGCTCCAGCGGCGCCCTGAACGCCTACATCTCCACCCTCACCTACACCATCGCCTGACAAACGCTCAACCGTTGCTGTGCCCGTGTCCTGCGCCCGTTTCCGGGAAGATCAGGTCAGGGGCGCGGCGACACCCCCCGCCGTAACCGCCCCCCGGTCCTGGGCTTTGCTGCCTAGGCCGTTTGGTTGAAGGATTCCTGTCTTGTCCGTGCAATCTTTCCTTACCCGCGGCCGCCAGCCCGTACGCATGATCCTCGCCCTGGTCCTGCTGCTTCTGGCCATATTCGCGGCCTCAGGGCAGGCCTTCGCGGTCGACGACGGCACCGTCGGTATCCGTCCGGCGCATGAATCAGACTTCTTCCATATTTCCCTGTACCCGGGGGCTGCCGTCGACGCCGAAGCGGTTGTTGCCAACCACAGCCCGACTCCGGTGACTCTCCTGAACTATCCGGTGGACGGTCAGACCACGCCCCAGGGCGGCTTCGCCCTCGCCTCCCGGACCGACGAGCAGAAAGGGATCGGCGCCTGGGTGCACCTGAACGCCGACCGCCTCACCATCCCGGCCAACTCGGAGACCATAGTTGCCTTCCGCCTCACTATGCCGCCCGGCACCCAGCCCGGGGATTACGCCGACGGCTTGATCATCCAAAGCCCGCCCGTGCAGAGAAAGACATCCACCGACAACGGCGACACCGCGGTCCGCATTGACGTGGTCCAACGCCAAGGCGTCCGCATCTACCTAAACGTTGCCGGGACCGCCGTCAAAAACCTCGCCCACGGGGACCTGGCATGGGAGCAGAAAGAGGACTCTCTTGTATTCACTCTGCCTCTGCACAATAAGGGAAATACCATCCTGCACCCGACCGCCGATTTGAATCTCACCGGCTGGCCGATCACGGACACTACCGTGTAGTTCGACACCCGGAGAGCCTGCTGCCCGGGAGCAGCGTCGACCTGCACGCCACCGCGCCCAAGACATCCCTGGCCATGAACGCGGAGGCAGAAGTTCAACTAAGTTCCGAAGCGGGTGCCGCGCCAGCGACCTCTCATGTTTTTTATGCCCCCTGGCTCCTTCTCAGCATCGGGCTCCCGGTCCTCGCCCCGGCCTCCTACGGCGCGTGGCGAGCTGGCCGCTTCATCCGCCGCTCCCGCGTGGCCCTCGCCCAAACCGTCGTCGCCGAGGCGCCCGACGGCCGCCACGCCCACGACCCCTAATCGGTTGCGGCCGGGCTATTCAACTGTCCCGGAACTAGCACCACCGCTTAGGACAGCGACTTGGCCCACACAGAGTACGGACGGCGCGTGGTGACCGAGCCTGGGAGGGTGTGGTCGGGGACGGCGTTCGCCATCTCAACGCGCCGCGGCCAAGTCCAAGGACCGGTCGCCTCCAATGTACCCAATGGTGTTGTTCGTCTGCGCGCAGAACGCCAGTCGGTCGCAGATGACTCTGCCAGAGTGTCTAGAATTGCTTCGGTCTGGGCGACGACATCGAGTCCGCGGTTGAGTTGCCGGTCTTCGTATCAGTTGAGCCTGTGCCTGTTCGTGTTGCCCGAACTTGCCGGAATGGGGCTTGCCCCGGTGACGGCTGCGAAGGTCGCTTCCGAACAGACTCGGCCGTGGTGTGAGCGGATCCTCCGCATTACAACGGTC
This sequence comes from Arthrobacter sp. KNU-44, assembly GCF_051843155.1. Taxonomy (NCBI): domain Bacteria; kingdom Bacillati; phylum Actinomycetota; class Actinomycetes; order Micrococcales; family Micrococcaceae; genus Arthrobacter; species Arthrobacter sp. KNU-44. The sequence goes on along the minus strand of NZ_JBPXNG010000001.1, from coordinate 135,533 downwards.
GTCTACCACGGGGGCGGAACTCCGCAAGGGCCTCGGAGCGGCAATCCAACATGCCGTAGCACAACTCAGCGGTTCCGGTTGAGGGGATCCGGTTGCACCGCTTCCTACGCGTTTAGGGCCACCTGGGCTCGCCACCAAGGCGTCTCGACGAAACCCCGTTTCGAGGACAACAGCTCCATTGCAGCACTCCACGATTGGACGCCGTCCAACACGGACAGGGTGGAGGTGATGAAATCGTAGAGATCTGCTGTCGACGCTGAAATGACTTCGCACACCAAGGAATTTTCATCAAGCGTCGCTGCCACATACCGCACGGCCGGGTACTGGGAGAGTTCGCGCGCGACCGCCTTTAGACGTATAGGTTCGACTTTCACAATAAGCAGTGTTTCTGCGCACAAACCGAGTGCTGGAGCAGGCACAAGAGTGAAGATCTCGATGCAGCCACTGGTCCGCAGCTTCTCGAATCGTCGACGTACGCTGCTCTCATTCATTCCGAGACTGTCAGCCACGGTCTGGAACGTGCTCCGACCGTCATCCTGGAGAGCAGTCAGAATCTCCCAATCTGCCCTATCGAAGTGCTGCGGATTGCAAGGTTCGGAGTCAATTTGAAGAAGGGGGTCGGGCTGCTGCTCCGGTAGTTCCCGCATATCGGCGAAGACTTGGCGGCCCCAGTCATGACTGACCTTGTAGACGTGGAGGACCAGATCGCCTCGCCATCGTTCGATTCCCTCGATTGACTGCAGCTGTTGAATGAGCTGAGGGTAGTGAGTTGCTCCACCGCGAACAACCAGCTCGGCCAAAATGTCGAAAGGTCCCGTAACCAGAGTTACAAAGCGCACGTCTTCGTGGGCAACTAATGCCTGTAATACCGTCAGTTGAGTCCCAGGTTTGCAGTGGATGCGAATCAGGAAGGAATCCGCCTGTCCGGTGCTGCCCTGAGCCGGCACTATGGCAACCCGAACGATACCGTCGGCAATTAGTTGCTGTCCCCGACGTGCCACTGTGGCGACGGAACTCTTCACGGTCTCCGCGATGGCCGTCCAACTGGCTCGACCGTCGCGTTGCAATGCGACGATTATGCGACGGTCAAGCTCGTCAAGTTCGTCGAGGGCCTTCATCCGTGATCCCCGAGCCAGTCAGAATTCCCGAGAATTTCCCGGTTGGATCCTCTGTCCGTCGCTGACCGGGGATCCTCATTCTCGATTCCCATCGGAGGCCTGGGCTGCCTAAGTTTGGCGACGTTCGAATTAGGAGTCATCTCGGGGCGTTTTCTCCCGAACGCCTGGACTGAGCCGGGGCAGCGGCGAAGACTCTATGTATTGTCATTATTCCCAAACTTCCTTCAACACTCGGAGAGTGTTCCCGCCAACGACAGCCCGGATTTCGTCATCCGAGTAATCATATTTTACAAGCCAACCAATGATGTTATAAAAAGCCTCGGCCGGATTTTCGAGACCGTCGACGTAGGCCATTTTGTCGTGGTCTATATCGCCGTTGGTCTGCACAAGCGAAAGATTTGATGACAAGGTGTCGTGCAGACTCACGTGGTCGCCAAACAAGGTGTCTGGCCCGAAGCTGACGTGTTCGATTCCGACCAGATCTACACAATATGTAAAGTGATCCATAACGGACTCGAGCGAATGCCACGGGTGTGTTCGCGATAGCGTGGTGTGCGGAGCCGCCTCGATTCCGATTACACCACCTCGCGTTGCGCATTCCACAATCGTCTCGTCCGTCTTCATACGCTTGGTCGGCCAGACCGAACGGGCTCCCGCGTGTGTGATAAAGACAGGAACTTTTGAAGCCCTGATGACGTCCAGCGATGTCCGGTCTCCACTGTGTGAGATGTCGATCGCAATGCCGAGCTTGTTCATACGATCAACCGCACGTTCCCCAAAATAGGTGAGGCCTCCGTCTCCGCGTTCCTTTAAGCCACCGCCGAGCATGTTGGCCTCGGAGTAAGCGATACCCATCTGTCGCACTCCAAATCCATAGAGCACATCCAGGCGATCCACCTCATTCTCGATCATCGTGGCAGCTTCGAGTGCGAAGATGTGAGCCAAACGGCCAGTCAATGCGGCGTACTCGATGTCCTTTATAGACTCGGCCTTGATGACGAAATCCTGATGCGCCAAGTCCGCCATACGAACACCCAGGTCGAAAAGCACGTCCTGGTATTTCCAGCCGGCCTCGCTGCTGATACAACAGGCCCCGTCCATCCCGTTGTCGAAAACTGCGGTCAACCCTGAACGGGACAGGCCAGCGTAGGCAGTTGCCTCGCGACCCTGACGGATGTAGCCGGGCAATTCCGTCATGTCGTCCGGAAAGACCTGAACATGATCGTGGAGCGAGATCACCGTTTCCTCTTCGAGCAGCCTCTTCGTACGTTCGGACTGCGAGGTGCTGAGATCTAGCCCACCATAAGCCGGCACACGATTTATTTGCTTCGCGTACTTAAACGCGCGGTAATCCTTACCGGCTTCAAGGTAAGCGTAAGCGGTATACCCGGTGTAGCGCTTCGCGGGATTGAGCAAGTTCGTCTCCTATGCACTGCGGGGAAGATGAGAGGCCACGTCGACGCCCTAGAACGCGACAAGCACAGATCCTGCCAAGAGTGGGCTAATCTGTCAATATTTTGGGATAAATCGGCGCAAACAACCATTCGTATGCAGATTATCGGTACACGGCTGGGACGGCCCTAGACATACTTGATGGCCTCAGCTAACCTCTTGCGAACTGCAGAATCGATTCCGCTGACGATCAAGACTTGCCCCTCGGTTCCGGATCGCTCCTTCCCGGACCCCTGTTCTTTTCACCCCCCTGACCCCTTTGAAGCCCGATCTGTAACAGGAGAATGACATGACCAAGAACCAGAACACTGCCGATATTCGCACCCTCTATCGCAATGCCACCATCTTCACCGCTTCAGAGACAGGAACCGCCGAGGCCTTAGTCGTAGAGGGTGATCGTCTTGCATGGGTTGGCGACGCGGCCACAGCCGAACGGATGGCCGGAACGGATGCCGAGGTGATCGACTTGGGCGGCGCTTTTGTACTTCCGGGTTTCATTGATGCCCATACCCACTTACTGTTGATGGGTCAGGGTCTTCAGAAAATAGATCTCCTCGACTGCGTGGACCTGGCCGGAATTCAGCAGCGGATCTTATCGGAGCGAGAACAAGCACCACACGCGGAGCGAATTTTCGGGCGCGGCTGGCTCTATGACCAGATACCGGGAGGTTCCCCGACGTGCGAGATGATCGACAAGGTTGTCGCCGACATCCCCGTATACCTTGACGCCAACGACTTTCACTCCATGTGGGTCAACTCGGCGGCACTTACTGAATTGGGCATCACGAAGGAGACCCCCGATCCGATGGGGGGCAGGATCGGCAGAGACACTGGAACGGGCGAGCCGAATGGCATGCTCCATGAGACCGCGGCGGACCGCTTCGCGCGCGACACCCTGGCCGGCGTGACCACGGATGCCGAGCGGGACGAGGCCCTGCAGCGAACCTTCACTTCGTATCTGGCCTCCGGCGTGACCGGAGGCATAGACCTTGCGGTGGACGAACTCGAGCTGCAGGCGCTCCAGCGCGCATATGTAGCGGGCGGGGACACTCTGCCGATTCGCGTCGTCGGGCACTGGTTCGTGAATCGCACCGACTCCGTTGAAGAAAACCTGCGCCAGGTACAGGACGCCGAACAACTTAGCAGGTCCGTATGCTCACCATGGCTGCGTATCGCTGGCATCAAGATCGTCATTGACGGTGTCATCGACGACTGCACGGCCACGATGGCGAAGCCCTACGCCGATGGCTCGACAGCGGAACCAATGTGGGACCTTGAAGCCCTCATCCCCGTCGTGACGGCGGCAGATGCCGCCGGACTCCAGATCGCCCTTCACGCCATCGGCGACGAAGCCTCCGACATCGCGCTGGCCGCGCTCGAGCACGCCTACCGGAGCAACGGGGCGCGTCCGCGCCGCCACCGCATCGAACACCTCGAAACCATCAGCAACGACAATGTCCAGCGCCTAGCCCAGCTTGGCATCATTGCCTCGATGCAGCCCGTTCACTCCGACCCCGCCATCCAAGACAACTGGCGCGCAATGCTGGGCGACGACCGTGTGGAGCGCGGCTATCCCTGGGCCGAGTTCGCCGAGGCTGGAGCCCGGTTGGCGTTCGGCACCGATGCGCCAACCGCGCCATACTCCGCCCTAGCTAACATGTACGTTGCCACTACCCGCCGCTCGGCCCTGGATTCATCTCTTCCCCCTAACGTTCCAGCACTGGCGGTCTCTCTCAACGACGCACTCACCCATGCAACACGCGACGCCGCGTGGTCTTGCGGCGCGGAAAACGATCTCGGACGACTGGAAACCGGCCTCCTGGCCGACTTCACAGTCCTCGATACGAACCCATTCACAAACGGCACGGAATCCCTTCTCACCACCCGCGTGATACGAACAGTCGTCGGCGGCAACACAGCCTACCTCGCCGAAACCTTAGCAATCGGCTGTGCGGAACCAAACGGGTGACCTGGAAGCATAGCGTGGGCGCACCTTGGGGCTGAGTTGCACATGAAACACTTCCCTCGGGCTCCGCGCCGGTGAAGGCTTTCCGCGTCAACCAACAGTCCGGAACCGGCCTGCAACCAGACTTGAGCGCGGGGTATTCAGATGGGGCGACGCGTTCTTGTATCAACGGGTAACCGGCCTGTGGTTGACTCCCGGATGCGCAGATTCGTTTCCTGGAAACTGGCCACCGGTGGTTCAAATGCCGTTTGCCCTTCCCCACCAAGAATTGACAGGAGGATTTCGGCACACTTACTTCCATGATCTCGCGGATGAAGATCAATGGCCGTTATCGATGGTGTGAACATCTTCATCGGAGCGCTATCGACATAAGAGGCGATAAGGATCCCTTCGCCAGGTACTAGGCCGTGCTGAACCACTATGGCGAGCACACCGAGGCAGGCTCCGTCGGGCGCACAAATTATGGCATCAGGATAATTTGCCGACGAAAGGACCCTCTCTGCTGCGTCCTTGATTGTATCGGCCGTGCTTACAAAGGGAGCGTTGGTGATGTCCGGTTCAACCCCGTGCTGTCGGCACCAAGCGTCGTAAGCCGTTCTTACCTGACGGGCCCAGGCTGAGGTTGGTGGAGGCACTATTAGGGCCGGTCGTTTCGATCCTTGAGCGACGAGGTGATCCAATAGCTCAATAGTTGCCGCGATATGGTCCACAGCAACCACTCCAGCCGGCGGGGGCATGGATGACGGGGATAGTTCTCCGCTCACGACGGGTGTGGAACCCTTGAGTAATTCCTCGACAAAAGGGTCGTCGTCCACGGCGTCGATAATTACATATCCATCGACGCTGTCGCTCCCGTAAAGCTCCTTGTTACGTTTTGGCGTTACGAGCAGCACGGAGATTCCGCGTCGTTGCGCCGCGTCAACAACTCCAAACGCAAAATCCATGTAGTAGGCATGACCAGTAACTTCCACTGGCAGATAGAGGCCGATCGCTCCGGTTTGCCGCCTGCGGAGATTTTGCGCAACAGGGTTGGCGATGTAACCCAATTCGGCAGCGACCCGCTGCACTTTTGCTCGTGTTTGATCTGAGACACGCCCTTTTCCCCGAAGGGCCACGGACGCGACCGTGCGGGAGACACCGGCACGTGCCGCGACGTCAATCAGGCGTACGCGCGGTTTGTCCATGTGGTGAGGCTATCACTCGCACAGAGTGAACCGTTGGGTACCTTCTCGTGCTGTTTGGCCCCGTGAACCGCATATTTATCAGCCAGAACGCTTGACAGAATGTGACGCATCTCATAGCTTCTAGACCGTGCGGAATCGATTCTGCACCAGTCGCGCGATCGTCCTTTTTCTGTAATCGATCCATTCCATTGAAAGTTGACCTTTGAAAGGGGTGGCCCATGTCCACCGAAAAAACCGCCTTTCCCGAGACCCGGCAATCTGCCGTCGGCCTCAAACAAGGGGCTCTAGGTGCAACAAGTATTGCTTTCCTCGTCATTGCAGCAGCTGCTCCACTCACGGTCATGGCCGGAGTCGCGCCCTTGTCAATCGCTATTGGGGGAATCGGCGCACCCGTGGCCTATCTCGGTGCCGGAATTGTCTTCGCCGTTTTTGCAGTCGGTTTTGTCGCCATGGTGAAGCAGACAGGTGGCGGAGGCGCTTTCTACTCCTACATCACCCTCGGTCTTGGCCGCAAGATCGGTCTTGCCTCCGGATTCTTGGCCTTGCTGGCCTACAACGGACTGCAGATCGGCTTCTATGGGCTACTTGCCACTCAAATCCAGGCTGCGATAATCAACTTCACTGGTGTCAATATCCCATGGCCTGTTATTGGCGTTGCCTCCGCCCTTCTTGTGTGGCTCATTGGACGGCGCGGGATCGAACTGGGAGCAAATCTGCTGGGAGTACTTCTCATCGCCGAAACGGCAATCCTGCTCCTCTTGGCAATAGCGGTAGTGGCGCAGGGAGGCGCAAGCGGTCTCCACGCCGGATCCTTCTCCCCCGGCGCAGTATTCTCTCCGGGGATGGGTGCCGTTCTCGCAATCGGTCTTGGTGCATTCGCGGGCTTTGAATCCACGGCTCTGTATCGCAGTGAAGCCCGCAATCCAAATCGGACCATTCCTCGCGCGACCTACTGGGCGGTAGGCTTCATGGCTGTCTTCTACTGCTTCATCGTTTGGGCTGCGATACAGGCGTTTGGAGAAGCGGCGGCGCAACAGGAAGCAAGCAAAGATGTTGCCGGGCTCTTTTTCCAGGCCATTGATATGTACGTCGGGCCTTGGGCCGGAACTGTGATGTACGTCCTCGTTATCACAAGTGCATTCGCTTCCCAGATCGCGTTCCACAATGCCATCAACCGATACACCTACACACTCGCAAACGACAGCCTTCTCCCCAAGAGGTTGGGAACCGCTCACCCGAAATTTTCCTCCCCCGCGGCGGCCGGTTCGCTCCAAAGCATCCTGGCAATCTTCTTCATCGTCGCATTCGCCGTTGCAGGAGCGGATCCTTACTTTCAGTTTCTTGTTTGGGTCAATACTCCTGGGGGCATCGGTATCATCCTCCTTCAGCTACTCATGTCGGCCGCGGTTGTGTCCTTTTTCGTCCGTCGGAAGCGGGCCCCCGGATCCCTCATTCCGGCTGTCTTCGGCGTGATCTCCACTGTGCTGCTTTCGGTCGCTCTGACAACCCTGATTGTGAACCTCGGAAATCTGACCAATACGACAGGAGAAGTCAACGCCATCCTGGTCGGTATTGTCCCCACCGTCCTGATCGCCGGCATCGTGACCGCGTTTATCCTCAAGGCTCGGAGACCCCACGTCTACCAAGGTATCGGGGGAACCATGGGGGATGGAACTCACGCCGAAGTCTCCGAACCGGAACCGGGGGAGGTGTCCGATTTCAACAAATCACTTCAGACGGAAAGGAGCGAATGAGGAAAATTCCAGCAGGCAGACCCATATAACTTTGTCGACCAGTAATGCGGGGATCTTGGCAAGGTTTCGGTAAAAATTCACTCATCTAGCCAAGGAAGCCGCGCCAAACTTTGGTAATCCCTGACGGACACCGCTGTCCAGTCAGGGATTACCAAAAGCCGAACATTTCATGTCGGTGACTTTGGCATTGTGGTCGATGTGATTCCGGCGACAGTGAACGAGCCGCTCCACTTTCGGACCTGGCCAGGGGCTTGAAACCGCCAAAACGAAGCTGCGATCTGACGGCCATTTGCGGCCGTTTCTATGCGATCTCGGCGTTGAACGGACGAGCCCGACTCTCGCGGAACGTCGATCCCGGCCGATCCGGTCTCGGACAGGATAGTTTTCATCTGGGTGCCGTTCCGGGTCCGGCTACATCATGTTTTCCCGATCCAGGGGCTCGTCCATCTCTGCTTCCAGTGTGGTCTCCAGAACGTTCTTCGTCAGAACCGGTTCAACAGCGGGTCCGAGCTAACGAGCTAGATCCCCCCGCCCCTTGGCCTGGGCCAGATGGGCAGTGTCTCATGAGCGGTTCTGACCGCCCGGCTTAGCCCGGCGTGACAGTTCAGCCGCGAATCCGCAGTTATTCAGACACTCCCGGAGTGTCCCGAGCGAATTCTTTGATGCGTTGTTCGGCGTGGTGCTCGGCGGCAGGAAGTCCTTCGGCAGCCACGGGCGGTGAGAAGAAGTAGCCCTGGAGGGAGTCGCAGCCGAGGCGGAGCAGGTGGAGGGCCTGTTCGGGGGTTTCCACGCCTTCCCCGGTGATGAGGAGTCCCAGGTTGTGGGCCATGGTGGTAATGGAGGCGAGGATGGGCAGGGTCTCCTCCCCTGTGATGATGCCCGAGACGAAGGACCGGTCGATTTTGAGGATGTCCACGGGAAGGTCCTGGAGGCGGCCGAGGGAGGAGTAACCGGTCCCGAAGTCATCCAATGCGACCCGGATGCCACGGTCGCGCAGCAGCGAAAGTTGCGCGGTGACGTGCGATACCGGGTCCAGAAAAACGCTTTCGGTGACTTCCAGGATCAGCTGGTCCCCTCTGATTCCTGAGGCGGTCAGGGTTTCCAAGACGGTGCGGGCGTAGCCTGGCTCCCGCAGCTGCACCGCCGAGACGTTCACGGCGACGCAGTGTTCCGGGTCTTGCTTGAGCCACGACCGCAGCTGTGTGCAGGACCGGGTCAGGACTTCCTGGCCGATCGCGTTTATCAGCCCGGTGCTCTCCGCAGCCGGGATGAAGTCCGATGGCGGGACGAGCCCGCCGGGCCGTTCCCAGCGGACGAGCGCCTCGATTTGGGTGACCGTGGCCCTGGCCGCACTGACGACGGGCTGGTAATGCACGGCGATCTCTCCCCGTTTGACCGCGGTCCGGAGACCGGTTTCCAAATCATTGCGGGCCAGCAGGGCACTCATCATCTCCGGGACAAATTGAAGGTAACGGTTCTTTCCGGCCGACTTCGCCGCATACATGGCAATGTCGGCCCGCCGCAGTAGGTCGGTGGCATCCAGCACGGCGTCGGTGCTGGTAAGGCCGAGGCTGACCCCGGGGTGGAGTTCACGATCAAGCAGGGTGAACGGGACATTCAATGCGGCCACGACACCGGCGGCCACGGCGGCGGGGTCGGCCGTGTGGGTCAGGAGGATGACGAATTCGTCCCCGCCGAGCCGGGCTACGGTATCGGCCGGCCCCACGCACCTGCGCAGCCGACGACCGACCTCGATGAGCATTTCGTCCCCGGCCTGATGGCCCAGAATGTCATTGACTTCCTTGAAATCATCCAGGTCCAAGAGCAGCACATGGATCCCCGCCCGGTCCACGGTAGTCAAAGCGTCTTCAAGCCGGTCACGGAACAAGGCACGGTTGGCGAGCCCCGTAAGGTGATCCCGGAAAGCAAGACGCTTAAGCTCTTCGGCATGACGGGCCAGATCCGCCAGGGCCTGCATCCGGGCGGTGATGTCTCGGAAGCTCCACACCCGCCCGACAATGGTCTCGGCGACCCGCTGGGGCCTGGAGTACCGTTCAAACGTCCGGCCGTCGCGGAAATGCAACAGATCCAGGCTCGCGGCCCCTGGATCAGCGTAAAGGTCTTGGACTTTTGCCACGAACGCTTCCGGGTCCGTGAGCTGGTCCAGGACGAAGCCCACGACTTTCCCGTCATCACCGGAGGCCAGCAGATCCGCCGGGATGCCCCACATGGTCGCGAACCGTTCGTTGGATCCGGTGATCCTTCCGTCAGCGGTCACCACCAGGATCCCGTCGGCGGTGGACTCGAGAGTCGCCGTGACCAGCGCGAGTGCTTCGTGCAGGGCCTTGTCGCTGGAATTTCGTTCGGTCATTTCAGGGATCCACTCCACGCTGTAGGACGGTGGCGGCCAACCAGGCCCACGGCTGGCGTCTCCGGTACCGGGCGCCCCCACCAGATTGTGGGGGTGCCAATTAGGCCCCCGCAACTCGGCTTAGGCTGCGGGGTCATCGATGTCCGCCACGGATATCTTGGTCACTCCTTGAACGAGGTTCAGCACGACAACGGAATTCTTTTTAAAGGAAGCAACCAACTTGCCTAGTGTTCGCCGGCCGTTCTCGGCTTGGCCAATTACGTCGATGCCGTCCTCACCTGACAGGTACGCGGCCAGCCCGCGTCGCACGACAGCGTGGTCATCGACGATGAATACCTTGATAACCCCGGCCTCCTTGTTCATTTTTTTCTGCTTCGGGATGCCTATGCTGGCGGGGATGCTTAGCTGAATTGTGGTGCCTTCCCCGGCAGCGGTATGGAGTTCGAAGTACGCCTCGATTACATCGGCCCTCTCGTGCATGGTTTCCATGCCCAGATGACCGGGGCGCAGCACCGAGGGGTCAAAGCCCCTTCCGTTGTCCGCGACGGTGATGACAACCGTGTCCTGCAGGTCGGTCACCGTGATATCAATGGCTTGGGCTTGCGAGTGCTTGACCGCATTGTTGAGCGCTTCCATGACGGCCCGATAAGCGTTTTCTTCGGCGAATGAGTCCAGCGGCAGCCGTTCGCCGGGACCGTTGACATTGATGCGGATCCCGCTACGGGCGGATAGGGCTGCTGCCTGGCGGGTAAGGGCAACGACGAGTCCAGCATCCTGGAGAGACTCAGGACGAAGTCACCAGATTCGGTGCACAGATGTAGCGCATCTGGTCATCGCAGACCACTACCCCGTCGGCCGCGTTTTCCAGAACGGCGAGGGCGATAGAGGGATCCAGCCCCGGATTCCCGCGACGGTCAGTCATGACTTTATTATGCGGCAGGGGTGGGTTGGCAGACATTGATTCCGACGGACTCATTGGGCGTCCTCTCCGGGGTCCCGCCGGTAGAGCACCCTCATCCAACGGGGACCGGTTCCGCGTCCTCCGGGACTGTCGAGATCCTCATAGCTGACAGGGGTAAATCCCATCCGATTGAGATCCTGCAGATCCTGCAGATCCTGCGAAACGATGCTGTCCTCCACTATGCCGGTGTTGCCAGGTTGAGGGGCGATGACCAGCAGAAGGCCCCCCGGGGCCACGGTGTCCGCCAACGCCCTTAGCGCATCCCTACCCAGGACCACTTGCTTGCCGCAGGGATAGGGAACAACCCCTGCCGTGAGAAGCGGGGCCGACATGCCTCGCGCCTGGTACCTGTCCGACCTGCCCTCCCCCGCCGGCACCTTCGCCAGGACGGCCGCGTCCTGCCCGGCCCCGGCAAAGAGGACTATGTTGCCGGTCAATCCCGGGGAGGCGTTCTCGAGCCACTCCTCCCACAAAGGATTAGGGCGTACAGAACGCTCGTCAGCCGGGACGTGCTGATTGCGTGTATGTGCGTGTCGCATTGGGCTATGGACGCACGGGGGCGGGTCCCCACAACCGGGTCGCGACTGCATCCGCTCCCACGTTCCCCAATATGAGCCCGAAGACCAGGGCCGGCACGGCCATCCAGTCGGACAACAAACCGGAAGCGCCGATGCCGGCAACCACGGCAACGAGGACGATGGCGTTGATCACGCCCGCGCCGAAAGCGGTGGCGCCGGGGCTCCTGCGGCGGACCCAGTCCACGGGCAGGCCAATCAAGGCAGCTGCGAAAGTACCGGCAAGAAAAGCGAAAAGCATGACGGGATGTCCTTTCATCTCAGAAGGCCAAAACCCCGGGAATCGGTTCCCGGCAAGCCCCTATATCCACTACATGCCATCCACTACACGCTATCCACAGACGGCCCACATCGGAGGATCAGCCGGTCCTCACTCTGCCGAATGACGCACGATCCACGGATCCGGCACCGAGGCAGGCCGCGACATACGTCATTCCGCCGGTGATCCCTCGTCGCAACCGCCACCAAGAGGCAGGGCAAAGAGCCGATGCGAGGCAGCGCCAACCTTGGAAAACTCATTACGTGGTCCTCAACGGCCCCGTCCCCGAAAGGACGAAGGCCCCCCATCCAGGCCGTTGGGGGCCACAAAGCAACCGTTCCCCGACCCGTCAAAGGATTTACCATGTACGCAGCAGCACACACCGCCATCGCCCTCGCGGGCAAACGCCGGGTCCCGGCAGCCTCGCTGCTTGGGCTCATGGTCTCCGCCCAAGCCACCGAACTCCTTTGGATAGGCCTCAGCTACGCCGGCATCGAGCATTCCGAAGTCGACGCTTCCGGCACCCTGCATCTTGAATACCTGCCGTACTCCCACTCCGTTCTCATCGGCCTGGGCCTGGGCGTCCTGCTCTGGGCACTCCTGCGCTGGGGCTTCCACAAACCCGCCCTCGCCACCGTCTTCGGCCTCACCACAGCCAGCCACATCATCCTGGACATCATCCAGCACGAACCCAACATCCGCCTCGTGCCCTGGCTGGACAACCCCACCTTGGGACTGAACCTCGCAGCAAACCCCTGGCTCGATTTCGCCGTTGAAACCGCCCTCTGCATCGCCTGCTGGGCCTACTACAAAGGCACCTGGAAACTGCTCACCGGCCTCGTCGTCCTCAACCTCACCAATCTACCCATGATGCTCGCCGGCGAAGGCAGCGCCCAGGCCATGGGCACCAGCCCCTACATCCTGCCCACAGTCATCCTCATGACCGTTCTCCTCGCCTGGATCGTCACCTACCAGCTCGCCAAAAAAGGCCCCCGTGCATCCAAACCGTCCGCGAACCCTCACGACCTCGACACCCACGCACCCACAACCCCCTAGAACAGACGCGCCTCCCAGCCGGCTTTCCCTCTCCCCTCGCCGAGCACCAGCCAACACCCGCAACAACAAGCAAACCGCAGCAAGCGTGTTCGGTCGACTAACAATCATGACCGCGCGCCACCGTCATACCTGCCGCAAATTGACGCTTCGACGTAATTCCGGGTGAACCTGCGCGCTACCCTTAACCACTGGCTCTCCGAAGGATTCCCCAACTCATGCCCATACCCGCAGACCGTCCTCAATTACCATGCAGCGAGCTTCCCATCGCAATTGTGCAGTATCAGGCCGTACCCGGAGGAGTGGTAGCCAACGTAGCCAGCCACGCGGAGCTGGCGACTGAGGCTGGGCGGCAAGGCGCCCGGCTGATCCTGTTTCCCGAGCTCTCTCTCACCGGATACGACCTGCAACTTCTGGACGAACCCGAAAGCTGGGTGACACAAACGGATGACAGGCTTGAACCACTGCGATCGGCCGCCAGACTAACCGGCGCCGTCATCGTCGTCGGAGGCGCCCTGCGGGATCGCGACGGCACGGGGCGGCTCGCCTCGATCGTCCTGGATCCGGGCAGCAGCCGTGACCGGCACGCATTCAAGACCCACCTCCATGACAAGGAACACGAATATTTCACCGCCGGAAACGGCGCCCTACTGATCGGAGTGAACGACTGGACAGTTGCACTCGCCATCTGCCTGGACGCCGCCCACCCCACCCATGCCGCTGAAGCGGCCGCCACGAACGCGCACGTGTACGCCCTGGCCGCACTCTACACCCACGGGCAAGAACGCCGGCTCGATCTGCACCTCGGCTCACGAGCCATGGACAACAGCCTCTACACAGCATTGGCCAACCATGCCGGCGCTGGAACCGACTGGACATCTTGCGGGGGAAGCGGAACCTGGGGACCGGACGGGACCCGCCGGACCGGTCATCAACCAACACGCGGTACGACGCAATGTCAAATAATTCTCGATGTCCTACCCGGAAGACTCCCGAATTCGGTTCTTTCCGGTACTGCTCCCTCATAGGGTGAGCGGCTACGCGAACGAGGTTGCGGAGATGCCTCCGTGTTTCGCCGGTGCTATGGGGCTAATCCCTGACTTGATGGTTGGCCGGCAGGGCGCACCCTGGGACCACGGATTCCATTCACTGCGGGAAATTGTCGGTGCCAGGAGACCCAAGTGTCTTGGTCAGTGGTTGGTGGCCCGAGTGCGTAGCCTTGGGCGGCGGCGATGCCAAGTCCGGCCACGGCGTCGAGTTCGGCGTGGTGTTCGATGCCCTCGGCGATGATGGCGGCACCGATCTGGGCGGCGAATTCGACCATCGTTGCCGCGAGGGCGCGTTGTCCGGAGTCGTTGTGAATGCCTGAGATGAGGCTCCGGTCCAGCTTGATGATTTCGGGTCTGATTTTCAGTATGTGGCGCATGGAGGCGAAACCCGCGCCCGCGTCGTCCACGGCTATCCGCAGGCCGTCGGCCCGCAGCGGGGCGGCCATGATCGTTTCCAGGCCCTTCGCAGATGAGCGCCATATAGAGCTGCGAAAACCGTGCCAAATAACTCTGCGGCTCACACACCAGATGATCCGGGCTGTGCTGTCCCAGTCGGCGGCGTGATCGATCCTGGGCGAGCCCAGCTGCCCCGGAACAAGGACCTCAACATCATTTCTGCGTTTCACTTGACTTACTGCCTGCAAGCGGCGCGGGCCGTTTCTGCTTTTCTCATGAGTTGATGCCCTCCTGCAGAAGGCTCCGCTGGGCCGGTTGCGGCGAGGCCGCCTGTTCCCGTGTCCGAATTCCTCCGAACCGGATGGACCATGCTGCGCGCGGACCCTTGTTGGCAGTTCCCCTCTTTTGTGTGGGTAAGTGTTCTAGCGGGTCAGGCCGTTCTTACCTCTCTCCGAGCCCGCTGCTGCCCCTGTGCGGGACTTTCTGGCCTTCGCGGCACCCTTACCCATCGTGACGGCGGCGCTGGGGTGGGTGCCTTCGCTGCGTGCGGCGGCGAGGCGTCCGCGTATCTGGGTTTCATTCGCGCCGGTGTTTGCCAGGGACTCCGCGAACTTCTCGTGGTGTTCGGCCGAGCCGTATCCGGCGGCCGAGGTGCCCTCCGCTTTGAGGCCCTGGTTCTTGAGACGGGTGCTGTCGTTGCCGGTGACGCGGTTCTCGATCTCGCGCCCGACGCCTTCCATGCGGGCAAAGAGTTCCTTCTCGGCACGTTCGTACCGCTGTTCCACGGTCATCCATTGGGAGCCTTGGAATCCGCCCTCCGCCAGGAGTCTGGCCTCGTGCATGTCCTTGGCCGCTTTCACGAACGCGGGATCCTCGAAGTGCGAGTCGCCGGCGCCGTTGACGTTCGCGGTGGTTTCCTTCCGCAGCTGATCAAGGTCGGGTCCGTTGATCCCGTCCTTGCCGATGAGGAACAGACGTTCCTTGATATCGACGTCGGCGGCTGCGACGGCTTTGGGGGTCTTTGCTCTGTGAGCGGTCTGCAGTGCTCGGGCCAGTTCGGGGTTTGCCAGGTACTCGACAGGGACCTGGTGGCGTTCCATTTCCGGTGCCAGTGTCGCCGCCTGGGCGCGGAGTTCCTCGGCGCGGGCCGCCGCGAGCAGGCCCATGGCTTTCTCGTGTTCGGCGGCCGCCTTGCGCGTCTCGTCGTGGCTGCGGGCTAGCTCGTCCTGCCGGGCCTTCTGGGTGGTGATGGCCTGGATCCCTGATTCCACGTAGGCGGCGTCCGCGCCGACGTCGTGGGTGTCGATGCCGTAGCGGATGAGGACTTGCCTGCGGATCGTCTCCGAGGCTGCGAGGGCGCCCGGGTCGTGGTCCTTCCAGCCTTCGGCGACGGCGTGGGCGGTGGCGATGTCGTTCGGCTGTGCCTTGTCCCACCATTGGTCCTTCTCGACGGGTGCGAGGGCCGCGTGCGCGGTACTGCGTTCGGCGGCGAGGCGTGCCCGGGCTTCGTGGACTGTCTGGGTGTCCTGGTGTTCCTGTTGTCGCTGGCTCTCCTGGCGTCGGCGTGCCAGTGTCTCGGCAATGCGTGAGGCGATCATCAGCGACTGCCGCAGACCGCCGTCCAGGACGTCATCCATTCCATCTGATTCACTCATGCTGTTCCCCTTGCAGTTGGTGTTAGTGGTGGTGGTTATCGGTCGAGGCCCGGTCCGGAGTCGCGCCGGGCGGGCTGGGAGGTCTTCGCCGGTGTCGCCGGCGTGGGCGTCGTTGGTACTGCTGATCCCGGGCGGATAGGAACCATGCCGCGGCGGGCGATATCGATCGCCCTGGGCGCCACGGCCGCGTCGGTGGCCGGCTGCTGTTCCGCACCCACCGGAACCGGCTTGGGCATGGTCGCGGTGAACGAGGCCAGCTGCTCCTCGACCACGGACCGGATGCGCCAGGCCTCCCGGGTCCGCCCGGACTGGGCATGCATTTCATACACGGCGAAGGCGGTGTTGATCAGCTGCACCATCAGAGCAGCCTGCGCGGCTGTCTTGTTTTTGCTCGACGCGGCCATGAACAACATGGCGGTTCCCGCAATCGACGGCAGGGCTACCGGTTTGCCGTGCTGGCGTGGTGCGCGCAACTGGGCGGTGCGGGACAGCTCGGCCGCGGTGGCCGCCAGCGGCCCGGGGGTCGGTTCAAGCCGGTAGGACCATGCCGCGAACGCTCCCGAGACTTCCCGTGCGACCTTCGCCCACGTCGCATGGTCATCCCGCGGAACCGTGCGCAGCTGGTCCGCCAGGGCGGCTGCGTTGCGGGTGTATTCCACCCACGCTTCCGCCGGCGGGGCGGCGTTCTCGGGGCCCGTCCGCGAGACGGTGCGCTTGTTCCGGGCCGCGGCGTTCCATTCCGCTGCGGCTTCGGTGGCCAGGTGCGGGGCATCGGGCCATTCTTCCCGGAGGGCACCGAGTTTCAGGTCAGAGGCCAGGGTCCCGCCGCCGAACCAGATAGGCCGCTCCCCCACGCCCGGGCGTTCGGCCACGGAGTAGCCGACAATGACGTCGGTGGTGTTCTTCGCGTAGCGGGGCCGCACCAGCAGCCCGGTGTCCCGGGCCCGGCGGACGAACTCCGCCTCGGTCGCGGAGGCGCTGGCGCTGGCCCGCACTTTCCGTGCAAGGGATGCCCGGTGCATTTCGCGGTCGTCCCGGACGGCAGTGGCCTTCTCTGCACGGTCGTATCCGCGGGTGGCGTGCACCGTGGAGAGCTGTTCCAGCCCGTACTTGACCTCCAGCTCCCGGCAGGTTTCCTGTGCACGCTTGTAGTCACCATGGGTGGAGGCTTTCGTGCCGTCCTCCCGGACGAGGGAGACGGCCAGGTGGATGTGGTGGTTGCCGTTCTCGGAGGTTCCGTGGTTCACCGCGGCCCACCGGCACGGTGCCTTGCCGCTGCTCTCGGTGAAGCCCATGGCGTCCACGAAGTCGTTGGCGATATCGCCCCACTGCTGGTCCGTCAGTGCGCCCTCTTCAGCGCGCAGGCTCAACGAGCAATGCCACACGCTCGCGTCCTTGTACCCGACATGCGCGCGTTCCTTCTTCGCCGCGTCCCAGACCATGTCTCTGATCTGAACCGAGACCCCGAACATCTTCCGCGGCCGGTCCAGATGCTTCGCGATCGCCAATGCATCATCCCGGTCCAGAACACCGTCGTCGTACCACGCCATGATGGCCGCATCCCCGGCAACCACGTGCGGATCCTGGTGGGCGTTCTTCGTCTTGTTCGCATCTGTCGAGGCGAGGTAAACCATGAGCCCGCCCATGCGCGAACCGCGGGTGATGTTCGGAATCATCGGCTACATCAGCCCGTCAATTGCGTCATCGATCCGCATCGCGACGGACCGGATGTGCTTCAGCGCTTCGCGGGCCTCGGCCGGGAACTCGCCCGTGGCGTTCGCCTGCCGTGCGAGCTGGTTGATGTTGTTCGAAGAACGCGCCAGCAAATTGTGCAATGACATCAGTTCCGCAGCGATCGCACGGCGTTCCGTCGGCGAATCAGAATGCACCGACAAAGCCGAGGAAATCAGCAGGTTCGGGACCGTCACCTTCTCCCGCTCCGCCCTGGCAACCAGCGCGGCTTCTTCCTCCACGGTGACCCACACGTCACGGCGCTTCTTCGTCCCCGCGGGGGTGTTTTCACGGCGCCGCCGGGAGAGCCGGGAACGAGCAGCATTCTCCTCAGTCACCCGTTCCCCCAATCACTCAAACAGCCCAGCGCAGCGACCCCGGAACCGGGGACCACACTGACCAGTGTGCCGCACCCGACCCCAGGTGTCGAGCGCGACAAGCCACTTACACCCGTGTAAGTGTATAGCTTGCTCTGAATCGGTTGCCTTCGATGGTTTTCGGGCCCCTGGTGCGACCCACCGGAAAACCCCTCCCGGTCTGTGGGTAGCGGAACGGTTAGAGTCGGTGCATGGACATCAACGACATCGCCGCCAAAGCCGCCGCAAAAATCGACGCCGCCCGCGACGTCAAAGTCAACGCAGTGAAAACCGCAGCCGCGAGCGGCGTCGAACTCGCCGAAACAGCGGCGCTGCTGGCCGCCGCCGAACAAAAGTACGCCAAGGACTACCAGGCAGCCCTCCGCGCCGACTGGACCGACTCCGACCTGCGCAGCTTCGGCCTGGACGCCCCGGCCAAGAAAACCGGCGGCCGCCCCCGCACCCGGAAGACCGCCCAGGAACCGGCTCCCGTGACCGGCAGTTCGCAGTAGCAGCCCCTCGCCCACAGGGGCACGGCAAGAGCTATCTCCTTCGGGCTTTTCCCGCACACCTGTGGACGACGGGACCCACCTGACCGCTTGCACACAACCGCCAGGGCACCAGTAGCCGGCACGGCACCACCGGGACCGGCGATCATGCACAACCTCCGAGGATGATCCTCACCTCATCAGGAACCAGTTCCTGAATCACTACCCGCGGGACAAACAACCGGGGCCCGGACCGGCAAGGTGCGGGACCGGGTTAGCGCTCGAACCCACCCTCACGGGATTTATCGTGGGCGGCTCCGGTGCGTCCTTGCGGTGTCGGGTGGTTGTGCGGCGGGTGGGTGTTTTTCGGAGCCGTGGGGAAGCTGGCGGCCTGCAGTCTGCGCAGCCGGGCAAGGGCCGGGTCCACCTCCGCCTCCGTCGCTGGAACCTCTGCCGCTGGTGGTGGTTTGGGCGGGTCGATGGATGCCTGGAGTTTCTCCTCCAGCTCCGTGCACTTCGCGCGCGCGGCGATGAGTTTGTCCTCGTATTTGAACGGCTTGCCGGCCTGGCTCTCGACGTCGGCCAGCACCGCCTGCTTTTCGGCAATGGTCTGGCACAGCTGGGCCTCATAGTCGGGGAGCCCGGAGACTTTGTTTTCCAACCGGGTGATGATGCCGGCGCTTCCTTCCAGCAGCTCCATGCGGGTCAAAACCAGCGCAGGCGCCGGCACATCCTTCAGGGTGATCGCAAGATCCTGGTAGGAGCCGAGCCGGGAGTCCTCGGCCGCGTTGCGGACCTGCAGCTCGTGACCGCCAAGACAAACCATGGTGCCGTAATCCTGTTTCTGGCGGTAGTAGTTCCCGTATTCAGGCGTGTGCGTGCGCACCCATTCCGAGATGGCAGCCACGGCCTCCGCGCGTTTGGTATAGCTCGCGCCATCGATGCTCGCGGTGAAGGCCTCCCCCGCCGTCGGGGTGATGCGCGGCAGCGCGGCCTGCACCGCGGGCAGCCTGCTTTCGGCTTTGGTGATGCTCGTTTCGGCGGCGACCCTGGTCCAGGCCAGGGTGCTCTGTCCCTTCTCGTGGGCGCGTTTGAGGCGTTCGAGTTTGGTCCGTGCGGCGTCGGCCTCGATCTTCTCCATCACCAGCGGGTTCCCGGAAGTCGCGGCTTTGATCTGTGCCGCGTTCAGGGCCAGATCTCCGACGTCCTCGATCTCGCGGATATCCAGGCGCCCGCGAAGGACCTGCTGGATCATGGTGGCCTTGCGCTGGATCCCGTCCCAGGCGGCACTGTCGTAACTGCCGACGGTTGCGTACTGGAAGTTGCGGACCTCGGCGTTGGCATTGCCCTGCCGGATGATGCGCCCGTCGCGCTGGGTCAGGTCAGCCGGCCGCCACGGGCAGGTGACATGGTGGATCGCCTTCGCACGGAGCTGGACGTTCGTCCCGGTCCCCATCATGGCGGTGGAGCCGATCAGAACGGCCACTTCCCCGGAGCGGCATTGGGCGAAGAGCTGGGCTTTCTGCTCGGGCTTGGGCGAGTCCTGGATGAACCGGATCTGCTCCGCCTGGATCCCGCCGGCAACGAGCTGGTCCTTGAGCTGCTGGTAGGCCGTCCAGACCGGCTTCCCGTCGGGACCGGTGTTCTTCGACGGCGTGCTCAGGTCACAGAAAATGATCTGCAGCGCACCCCTGTTCAGCGAGGGGATGCCGGAGTGGAAGCTCGTGTCGTACTCGTTCTCCCGGTTCTCTTCCCATACCCTCAGGGTCTGGGCGACAACCGCATCCAGCTTCGTCCCGGACTCCGGTTCGATGCCGACCATCCGGAGGTCCAAGGCGGCCTTGCGGCCGTCGTTGTAGACGCTCAGGGCGTTGTCCGCGCCCTTCTCCGCCCACCCGGACAAGGAGTCCAGCCGGTCAGCCAGTCCCTTCATGTACGCGGCCAGCTCCGGCGGCTGCGCAATCAACACCAGCTCCGGCTGCCGCTCCCCGTCCCCGGACCGGCGGACAAGGTCCGGCGTCTTCAGGTTCAGGTCCTCGGACAGCTTCACATCCGCAAAGACATGGAAGGACCGCAACATCTCGGGGACGTTCTTGAACTTCGCGAAGCGCGGCTTGTTCTTCAACCGGCCACCGGCATCCATCTCAATGGCAGTCACGGTTTCCCCGAACGTCGCACCCCAGACATCGAAGTTCTCCACCCCCGCGGCCTGGAGCAGGTCCGGGCGCAGGTAGCGCTGCATCACGTGCGCCTCGGTAATGGAGTTCGCGATCGGCGTGCCGGTGGCCATCGTGACGACACGTTCCCCGTGCGTGGCACGCAGATATTCAAGCTTCAGGTGCATGTCCGTGGCCCGGATGGACCCGGCGATTTCGGCGCCCTTGATGTTCGTGACCGTGCGCAGGTTCTTATAGTCGTGGGCTTCGTCCACGAACAGATAATCCACCCCCGTGTCCTCGAACGTCAGCCCCGGATCCGGGGCCGTATCCATGAGCCTTTTCATGCGCTCTTCTTCGGCCTGAAGCTTGGTCTCCAGCTTCTTCACCGTGGTCCGGTCCTCGCCCTGTTCCTGGGCGTTGACGATCGTCTGCCGGACGTCGGCGATAAGAGATTCCTGATACGCCTCAATCGTCCCGGCCTTCACGCCGATACTCTTGAACGCCTGCTGGGTCATGATGATCCCGTCCCAGTCATTCGCCGCCGCACGGGCGACAAACTGGCGGCGCGCGGCCACATCCCCGCTCCTGGTCTTGATGTCATCCGAGCCTGCCGAAAGCAGCCGCGCCTGCGGGTACAGTTCCAGCCATTCGCGGGTGAACTGCTCCAGCATGTGGTTCGGGACAACGACCATGGGTTTGGAGGCCATGCCCAGGCGTTTGAGCTCCATCGCGCCCATAACCATCTCGGCGGTCTTGCCCGCCCCGACCTCGTGGAAGAGGCCCACGGCCGGTTCGGAAATGATCCGCGCCACGGCGGTGCGCTGGTGCGGGTGCGGGGTGAATGATTTCGCCAACCCCGGCAGGCTCAGCCGGTGCCCTTCCTTCGTGTAGTCGCGCAGGGCCAGGGAGTTGAAGCGGCGGTTGTACTCATCAAGGAGCCGGCCGGCCCGTTCGGGGTCTTCCCAGACCCACTCGGCGAAGCGCTCCTGCAGGGCCTCGGCCTTTTCCTGGGCCGCCTCGGTTTCTTCGAGGTTGGCGACGGACTTGCCGTCCTCGTCCTTGCCCTCGACCTGGATGCTCTTTTGTTCCAGGATGCTTTGCAGCAGGTCCGGGGCCGGCCTGCGGCCCGTCCCCCACTCATTCGTCGAACGCACCGTGCCCCGGTTGGCTTTGACCCGCCAGATGCCGGCGCCGACGCTGCTCACGCTCGCGTTCGGATCGGCCAGAATGTCCTTCACGAATTGCTGGTGCTCCTCGGGGGAAATCCAGACCGCGCCCAGGCGGGCCTCGACGTCTTCCATGCCGACCTTCGGCGGTTGGACTTCTTCCAGGGCGGTGACGTTGACGGCCCAGCGCTCGTCCCCTGCCGCCGCGGCTGCCCGGGCGGCGTCGAGCTTGGTCCGCACGTTCCCGGAAAGGTATTCCGGTGCCGTGACGAGCCTGCCGGTTTCCGGGTCATCGAAGACGAGCGTGCCCAGCTGGTCGCGGGCTTCGTCCTCCGTCACGCCCAGCAGCTCCGCGATTTTCTCCAGTTCCGGGGCACCGTAGGTGTCCAGGGCGATGGCCAGGGCTTCGTCAACGGTGTCCGCGCCCATCAGCGGTTTGCGGGCCACCACCTGGCGGTGCCGGAGCAGTGCCGCCGGGGTCGCCGTCCGGGTTTCCTCGTTGAAGCTCTCCAGCGCCGGGGGCAGGGCACCGAAGGGGTCCGTCTGGCGCAGGATCCGCACGGCCGGTGCCGCCCGGCGGGTGATGATGTCCTCGCCCGTTTCCTTGTCCGTACGGACCGTCTCCGTGAAGCGGTTCAACGGCCCGTATTTGGAGGCGTAGGCGGTGTATTTCTCAGCCAGGGCAGTGCGTCGGGCCGACAGTTCCGGGGTGTCTTCGCTGTCGGAGGCCTCCATCTCCAGCAGGGACCGTGCCCCGTCCCGCAGCCCCAACAGATCACGCAGCTCCACCGTGTGTGCTTTGGGGACCGGGAAGGGGACGTGTTCCCCTGACCGGGCGACGGTGAAGGTTCCGTCGGGCCCGGCGGTGATGGTGCCGTCCCATTCCTGCCCGGTGGCCGGCAGCAGCGCCGCGGGGGTCTTCCCCGGGGCCGGCTCGGCCGGTGTGTGGCCCAGGCCGGCCTCCAGGGCGTCCGTCACGATGACCTCCAGCCGCCGTGCGAGCAGCTGCGGGACGGCGGTAAGGTCCTCGGCTTTCACGGAGACGGTGTCCTCCCCGTACATGCCGTGTCCAACGGTGATCTGTCCCAGGACGTTCTGCGGGTTCAGGTCAAAGTAGTTGTTGATCTTCACGTTGTGCCCGTCGATGATGACGGACCCGACGGTTTCCCAGTCCGTGTTGGCCGGGTCCCGGCCCGGCTCGCGTTTGCGCAGCAGCAGCAGGTCGGTGAGCGCTTCGGTGCCAGCGGCGCGGCGGTGGGCGCCGGTGGGCAGGCGTACGGCGCCCACCAGGTCCGCCATGGCGGACATCTCCCGCCTCGACGCCGGGTTGGCGGCGTCCAGGGTGAAGCTGGAGGTCAGCACGGCGACGTAACCGCCGGGCTTCACGGCGGCCAGGCTTTTGAGGATGAAGTGGTTGTGCATGGAGTGCCGGGAGTCGGGGTTGTGGGTCTTGTCGTAGAGCGCGTTCTTGCTGAACGGGACGTTGCCGACGGCAAGGTCAAAGGAACTGGATGTGATCGGGGTGTCCGCGAAGGATTCGGCACGGATGCTCGCGTGCGGATAAAGCCCCCGGGAAATGGAGGCAGTCAGCGGATCCAGCTCGACACCGGTCATCCGGGCGCCTTCCGGGGCGAAGCCGATGAACGTCCCGGCCCCGGACCCCGGTTCCAGCACCTCTCCCCCGCTGAAACCGAGCCCCTCCACGGCGGACCAGATCTCCTTCACTATGGCAGCGTCGGTGTAGTAGGCGTTGGTCGTGGTCCGCGACGCGGCCGCGTACTCACGCTCGCTCAGGATCCCGGCCAGCTGGGCACGCTCGGCCGCCCAGTCATCCTTGTCGAACAGCTGGGGCACCGCTCCCCAGCTGGACCACTGCGCCAGGGAACGCTGCTCGGCCCCGGTGGCCGGGCGGTGCTGCTCCTCCAGCTCCCGCACGATGCGTATTGCTTCCAGGTTCGCTACGAACCGGGCTTTCTGACCCGTTGGGGCAAGGTCGGCCTGGGATTCGGGACGGAAACGTCCGGCCGTCTCCGGCCCACGGGTTTCCTGGTGGTGCGGTTCGGGTGCTAGTCCTGCCCGTCCTCCCGGGTCGCGGAGCCTGGCTCCATGTCCTCCGGTTCCGGTGGAAGGCCGGCGTAGATCATCTCCTGGTACACCATCTCCCGTGCCCGCAGCTTGGCCATGTTCACCAGCCCGATGTACTCCAGCGGCGGCTCCGAACCCCTGGTTGGCGTCAGTTCCTCGCTCAGGTCCCAGATCGCCTGCTGAATCTCCTCCCCCAACATCGAAAAGTGCGTCTCGGGATCCGCGATCTGCGCGAAGGCCTCCGGATCGTGCTTCTTCATGGTTTCCATGGCGTGTCTGCCGTGCTCGTTCATTGACTACCTCTCCCGGTTCGGCCCACAAGGACTCCAGACTCAGCTGACCCTCAATGTGGTTATTAGATTTCCTCGATGCCATGTGCGCCGCTCCCCCTCCGTTTGCCTCCACGCTAGCGAAGGCCCCCGAGGACTCACAGTCACTCGCTTATTCCTGCGGGGCCTGGAGGCTCTTCCGCTGCCGAGCGAGCTCGCGGACCACCGTGGCCTCACTGACGGCGATGGTCTTGGCGATGTCCCGGATCGTCCGCTTTTCGCCGCGCATCCGATGCGCCGTGGCCGCCTTGTCCGGCGTCATCTTGGTCGGCCGGCCACCCACCCTTCCCTTCGCCTTGGCAGCGGCAAGCCCGGCCATGGTCCGCTCACGCAACCTGTTCCGCTCGTACTCTGCGATCGCAGAGAAGAAATGAAACATCAGCACTCCCTGGGAGGTGGTCGTGTCCAGCCACGTCTCGGTCAACGACCGGAGCCCGACATGCCGGTCTGCCAGCGTCTTCACGATGCCGGCAAGGTCCGCCGTGTTCCTCCCGAGCCGGGACAAATCGTTGACCACCAGGATGTTCCCCGGCTGCAGGTGATCCAGGCAGTCCTGCCACTGCGGCCGCTCAGTCGTCGCACCCGACGCGAAATCCGTCCAGATCCGGAAGCACCCGGCAGCGTTCAAAGCATCCAGCTGCAAGTCCACCGACTGCTCCGTCGTGCTCACCCGGGCATAACCCATCAACGTAGCCACATCAGCCCCCACCCTTCATTCAAAACCGTCGTTCACGAAGTTTTGACTAACAGCACCTTCATAGATTTCGTAGTCGAGTTGTGAAACAGAGTAGCATCGCCAAAAGCGCTTTTCGAGAGGGCGGTCGGGCATCCCAGTCCCTACAGGCACAAAGGGTCGTTTATGACCGATAACGATGAGGACCTTCACGGGGGCGGGCTCTGGGGGAAGTGGACTGCGGCCCACGTTCTACTTTTCATCCCGACTTCCCCTGCACCGACGCCGTGACCGGCGGATGACCGATATGCGGGTACATGGCATGCTGTGCAGGGGACGCCCCTTAGGAGGCGTAAGTCGAACGCCACAGCGGTGAGGAAGAGATCTATTGCAGAGCAAGACGAATGTACCGATGGCGCCGGCTTCGGTGGTTGGTGAAGGAACGGCTCGTGACCATTGATGATGACTGGCTGCTAGAGGATCGAATCAAACGGATACGCGCGCTCGTCCGCTTGGGCGTGCAACACCTCGTCTTCCTGCATGAGGCTGTTCCTTACTACCTCCGCCAAGCGCAGACTTCAGAAGATCGCAACGAAGAGCTGCTGGCAGGGAACCAGAGTTCGCCATCTCTGACGTCATTTCGAACACTCTTCAGCCCAGAGGCGCGTCGTGACCACGACATCGCCCTAGGAATGTTTATTGACCAACGAAAAAACCGCGCCTTCGACAAGATCCACAGGTGGGTCGCTGACGTAAATGATGCGGCGATGCGAATATTCACCCAGGATCGTTTCAGGAGTTACCAAGCCCTCGGTGACCCGCCACCTCTAGCGGCAAGCAACGCCGACCCCGGATCAGTCGAGCAGAGTCTGATCAAACTCACCGCAGACATCCGAGCGCGAGTCCTCGAGCTCACGGGTTCGCTTCGCGATCTTGGGGAAAATGAAGATGTTGCGCCCGCGATACGCGATGCCCCGGGCGGTTGGCCCCATCTGCGCGGGTTGGTTGCAGACTCGATCATCGACGGTCACCTGCGACAAATGCGTACGCGCCGGACACGGTCGGAGATCTCGAGCGCAATAGGGGCTTCGAAGGAAATCGTTGAGGCGACCTTCAAGGCACTCTCAGTGAAGCACGGCGTGGCCCCCACGAAAACTACCCCGGATTTGAGCGACTGGTGGAAGGTCCTACGCCCGCTTCTCGCTGACCAAAGCATCGACAAGGCTCTTGGTTCGACAGACGGAGCGCTCATCAAACTCATCAGCAGCCAGGTGGCATTGGTACAGAATTTGGGTGAACTTCGGAACAGGGTAGGGTCGGGCCACGGCAAAGCTGAGCACCCAGCTGGTTTGGCATCATCCCATGCACTTCTCGCTGTGGACACTGCCCATACGCTGACTCGGTTCCTCGCAGACTGAGGAACCAACCTTAGACCAGTAACCAGGAAGGGTCGGCACTTCAGTGGCCGGCCCTTCGTCGCTTCCCTCTGCAAAGGAAGTCTGGTGTGCAGCGTCCCGCTGCATGATGCTTAGAAGTTGTGGTGTTCCTGGGCCCAGCCGAAATCAGCTGGCCCCGTTGGTTCGCCGGCGGTGAGCAGACGAATTTCGATGACGTCTTCGGCCAGGCTGGGGTCGGTGTCCGGCTTGTCGTCGTCGGTCAGGATGTATTCGGTTCCCATGCTCGCGCTCCCTTGGTCGGTGCAGTGTTCGTTGGTTCACTGTAGCCGCGGTTTCTACACGCTTGCCGGGTTTCCTGGCTTCGCCCGCGCGAGCGTCAGGCGGCCGGAGGAGCGAAGCGGGGGAGGCCGCCCCGCCACCGGGAAGGGCCGGGACTGGATCGTGGTGATCCGGACCCGGCCCATACCGTTTAGATGATGCGGCGCTTTTAGGAGGTTTCAGGGTCGCGGGCGACATCTGCGACCGAGCCGCGGTTGATCAGTTCCCGCAGCAGGACTGCCAGCCGGAACCCGGGTATGTCCGTGGCCGCGTGCTTCAGGTAGCGGTGTGCTTGGGTGCCGTTGCCTTTGAGCCATTCCAGCCACCCCATCAGGGTCAGCATCGGTGCGCGCTGGCCCGCGGGAACTGCTTTCATCAGGTCGAAGGCAGTGGCTTCGGCGCGGTCCACCCGGTCCCAGTCCGGTCGTCCTGTGAACTTCCCGAGCATGACGTCGGCGAAGTCGCCGTTGTGGGTGGTGATGGTCTCGCGGAACAGGAAGTCCCTGACCAGTTTGTGCTGGAAGGCCGCCGCGAGGTTCCGGGCCGTCTCGGGGTCGGGGGTCTCGGTGCCCTCCAGCACGGCGGCCCACGCGGAGCATGCGTCCTCGATGTCTTGTTCGCTGCCTGCAGGTGCTTCCACACGCATGGCCCAGGTGCCAAGGAGTTCGGGGTTGTAGACGTCCACGTCCGTGGCGCTGCCGAAGTAGGTCAGTGACGCGTTGGCTTGGCTGTCGGTGATCTGCTCCAACGGGTATTGTTCGTCCGTGCCGAAATCTGCCCAGTGGCAGGACGTCACGAGCCACACGTTCCGCACGGGCATCCGGGCTGCGGCCAGCTCGTTCGCCAGCGCGGCGACGTGCGCGGCGTACGGGCAGCCGTCGGGGTCCTCGTCGGTGTAAACGACGATGTAGGACGCCGTTGCCTGCGCGTCATTGCTTGCGTGGCTGGTCAGGGTCTGCGCGTAGTCCAGTGGCTCGGCGTGTTCGGGTGCGTCCACCCGCAAGGTGGCGCCGAGGGCACCGGCACGGGCTGTGAGGACCACGAACGACTCGGAGGGCTTCACTCCCAGCAGATGCGGGATGGTTGCCAACAGGTCAGCGGGACCGGTCAGGTTCAGTTTTTCAATCATGGTGTTGCTCCTTGTGCAGAGGATTCCGGTGGGTGGGGCGGCTGAGGTGACCTGCCAGCTTCCCCTCTCCCCCCGTTGTTTTTTGGTTGCTGGCAAGCTCGCTTGCTCGGCGGCCGACGGAGCCCTGTCTACCCGCAGGGCAAGGGGCGGGAAATTCCCTCAAGGAAATCAGCGACGAAGGAGCGCCGGAGGGAAATTCCTGCCCTGCAGGCCCCGACGAAGGAGGGGCTAGACGGGGTGGAGCGGACGCCTAGAATCCGAAGGAATCTCAATGATGTTGTCAACGGTCACTTCCGGCGGCGTTGCAGTCTCCCATTGAGGTTCTGCCGGATGGAATCTCCGCTCCCCTATCTGGGAGAGGCTCGCGGAGCCCGGAAAATATCAACAGCGGCCTGCGCGCCGGGCGATCTATGTCTTTCACGGCGTCGGGGATGTACGTTCAGTCCGGGAGGCGCTCCTTTACTCGAGGATGAGTAAAGGAGCGCTGTGTTGGTTAGGCCCCTATATAGTCCAGTCGGGGCAGGGCTTCCGGTCCTCAGCGCGGGCAAGCGGTCCGCGGTGTCGGGGAGGTTGTCCGGGCCTTCGAACTGGCCCGAGGTCCAGTGGTAGAACACCTCGGCGGTGATGGCTTCGAAGCAGGCGTCTTGGGAGCGGAACCAGTGGTTTGTGGTGTCGCCTTCGACGTCGGTTCCGTAGCCGAACAGTTCCCCGTTCCGATCGCGGGTGCGGGCGACGGCGAAGACGATGTAGGGCCAGGATCCGGCGTCCCACCCTTCGCTGCCCCACTTCGGCAGCACCGACCAGAGGGTGCCGTTGAGGGTGTCCATCCAGTCGGTCCCCTGACCGGTCGTCGGCGGGCAGGACCGGGGCGGCGACCGGTTCGACGGTATCGCAGGTCGTCGTGTCGGTCATGGTTTCTGTGCTCATAAGGTGATGCTCCGTTTCGCTCGGGCGGGGCGGGCGCCGGACGCACCGGTTGTCACCTCTCCCCCACCATGTTTTTGGCTGCTGGCGGAGCATCGCGTAGCTGTGCCCGACGGAGCCGGGGCAACCCGAAGGGCAAGCAGTGGATGGGTTGTGGGAGGAAATAAGCGCAGCGCCGACACAGTCCATCCGGTGCGCTGCCGTCCGCAGGACGGTTGAGCCGGTGGAGCGGGCACGTACGATCCGCAGGACAGCAGCAAAAAACAGAAAAAACGCTTCTACAGCCCGAGCGCAGCGAGGACCTTTCCTCTCGGTGCGCCCGCTGCATCATGGCCGGCAGGGCCATGACAGGTGAGGCAGTGTTATTAACAGGTGAGGCAGTGTTATTAAAAGGGTGAGGCCGGCCCTTTTAGGGCCGGCCTCTGTTTTTCCCTCAGCAAAAGGAAACTTGTGGGGCAGCGTCGTCGCTGCGGAGTAATTAGTCCAGCGGGGATTCTTCCCAGGAAATGTCAACGGCGGAGGGACCCTGAGCCATGGTCAGCAGGGACAGCTCGAGCACGTCCTGGGCGTGGGTGGCGCCGGCGGGTGCGGCGTCGTCGTCCGTGAGGATGAAGTCGTGGCTCAAGGTTCTGCTCCGTGGCGTGAGTGGGGTCCGTTGCCTTCTCACTGTATCCCGGCGGCAGTCCTTTGCCTCGCTCATGTTGCTTCGCCCGCGTCAGCGTTGATCGGCGGCCGGAGGAGCGCCAGCGGGGGAGGCCGCCACCGCGCAGGGGGCCGGAACCGTTGCCGGTCCGGCCCCCTTTGTCCTAGCGGTTCCTCTTATAGGCGGTGGCTGCGTCCTGCGCGACCGGGGCGATGGTTCCCCGGTTTACCAGCTGTTCCATCAGCTCAGCGAGCCGGTAGCCGGGGGTGTCTGCGATCGCGAGGGTGAAATGGTCTCCGGCCACCGATGACCGGCCTTTGAGGTATGCCAGCCAGCCGATCAGGGTCAGCAGCGGTGCACGGTAGCCTTCCGGCGCCGCGTCGATCAGGAGCCGTGCCGCATCCTGTGCCCGGTTGACCCGGTTCCAGTCCGGCGTGATTCCCTGCCCGATCAGCAGGTCCCCGCTCCCCTCCGCGTCGGGCTGTTCCGGATCGATGACGTTGCAGAACATCACGTCGCGCAGATCCGGGCGCTGAAAGCATGCCAGCAGCTCCACCGCGGTTGCCGGGTCGGTCCAGCCGTCCCCGGTGAGGGCATCGGCCCACAGTGTCCGGCCGGTGTTCAGCTCTCCGGCGAATACTCCGGGCAGGGCTTCGCGGATCTGCTCGGCGGTGTCCGTCGGACCGGTAAACGGCGCGTAGGTGGTGCCGGGTTCCTTTTGGTAGCTGCTCCCCCGGAAGATCAGTTCTGCGTTGAGTTGCCCGTCGGTGATGGATTCCAGCGGTTCGGGCAGGCAGCACCCGGCGTCCCTGTCACACAGCAGGTTCTGCCAGTGCTCGGAGGTGACCAGCCACGCGTCTTTCAGCGGAGTTCCTGCGATCTCCAGTTCCTGAATCACGGCCTCGACGTGGTCGTGGAACGGGCGGGGCGCCGCGGCGGCCGGTGCGCCGTCCGTGTAGACGGCCAGCAGGACCGAGGTGGCCTGCGCGTCCACTGCGAGGTAGTCCACCATGGACCGTGCGAACCCGACGGGATCGCCGGACTGGGGTGCGTCGACGCGCAGTGTGGCGCCGAGGGTGTTCCCTTGCAGGGTCAGGAATACGAAGGACTCCCGGGGAGCGAACCCGAGCGTGTGCGGGATGAAGCCGAGGATGTCGGCGGGGCTGGAAATGCGGATTGCGTCGTTCATGGTTGTAAGTCCTTTGCTGAGGATTCCGGTGGGTGGGGCGGCTCAGGTGACCGGCCAGCTCCCCTTCTCCCCCGTTGTTTTTTGGCTGCTGGCGAAGCTTGCGAGCTGTGGCCGACGGAGGCCTGTCTACCGCAGGCAAGGACCGTGGAATCTGCGGAGGAAGTCAGCGACGAAGGAGCGCCGGAGCCGATTCTGCGGGCCGCAGGCCCCGACGAAGGAGGGGCTAGACGGGCCGGAGCGGACACGTACAATCCGTCAGGACAGCAGCCAAAAGACGTCGTAGACATACAGGTCCGGGGACGGCGGAGCTCTGCGACGCCGGGGCCGGGCCCAACAGCCGGCCGCGGCAGCGGACGCCCGCTATCGGTGCGAGCCCTGCGAGCATGCACTTCCCCTGGCCCGACCGGTCGCCCGGGGGTCCGCGCCCAGGGCTTGCCGCCGGCAGCAGGTGAGCCGCGCGGGTCCCTTCGCGCCGAACGGCGGTCCGCCGCCGGCAACCACCCGGCAAGACCGGCCCCGGGCGGCGGACCGCCAGCGGTGACCGGCCTAGACAAGAGACCGGCCACCTCTCCCGGGCTTAGCTGGCGAGCAGTTCGGTGAGTTCGGCCGCGTCGGTCACCAGCACCGCGCCGCCTTCTTTCAGGAGCCGGTGGCATCCGGCCGAGTTGGCGCTGTGGACGCTGCCCGGAACGGCGGCGACATGCCGGGCGATGGTTTCGGCGTGGTGCGCGGTGTTCAGGGCACCGGAACGCCAGCGGGCCTCGACCACGCAGGTGACCCCTGCGAGGGCGGCGATGATGCGGTTCCTTTGCAGGAACCTGCGCCGGGTCGGTGCTGTTCCGGGCGGCAGCTCGGAGAGCGTCAGGCCGTTGGCACGGATCGCGGCCGCGAGGTCCGCGTTCCCGGACGGGTAGTCCCGATCAAGGCCCCCTCCGAGCACCGCGATGGTCGCCGGTCCGTCGCCCTGGCTTCCGGCCAGCGCGGCGCGGTGGGCGTGGGCGTCGATGCCGTAGGCAAGGCCGGCGATGACGCAGATTCCGCGCTGCGCCAGCCCATAGGCGATCTCTCCGGTGACGAATGCGCCGTAGCTGGTGCTGTCACGTGAGCCCGTCACCGCGGCGCACCGGGACGGCGCCGGGATCCCGGTGCTGAGGTTGCCCCGGTACCAGAGGCCCCACGGGGCGTCGGGAAGGTCATCCAGACCTGTCGGCCAGTGCTCGTCGCCGGGGACAAGGAAACCGCCGCCCAGGCGTTCGATGGCGATAAGGTCTTTCTCCGGGTCAAGGTCGTGGATGCGCGGTGCCCAGCGGCTCAGCGCTTCGGCCAGCTCCTCG
Organism: Arthrobacter sp. KNU-44; assembly: GCF_051843155.1. Lineage (NCBI taxonomy): Bacteria > Bacillati > Actinomycetota > Actinomycetes > Micrococcales > Micrococcaceae > Arthrobacter > Arthrobacter sp. KNU-44. The sequence continues at coordinate 103,819 of NZ_JBPXNG010000001.1, read as the reverse complement.
GCCGTGACCTCCCAGAACGGCTGGGCGGGACGGGCGCCGATGGCAATCCTCAGCGCTGCGTGCGCGCCGTGTTTAGCCACCAACGCCCGGCCCACGATGTCGCCGGGTTCGAACAGGCGGGTCAGGGCGGCACGTGCGGTGCGGTCTTCGGTGTTCATGGCTTCTTTTGTCCTTTGCTGAGGATTCGGTGGGCGGGGGCGGCTCAGGTGACCGGCCAGCGCCCCTTCTCCCCCGTTTGTTTTTTGGCTGCTGGCGGAGCAACGCGTAGCTGTGCCCGACGAAGCCGGGACAACCCGAAGGGCAAGCAGCGGATGGATTGCGGGAGGAAATAAGCGAAGCGCCGACACAAGGCATCCGCTGGGCTGCCGTCCGCAGGACGGTTGAGCCGGTGGAGCGGGCACGTACGATCCGCAGGACAGCAGCAAAAAAGAAAAGAGAGCTTCTACAGCCCGAGCGCAGCGAGGTCCGAGGGCCTGACTCGGGCGCTACCTGGGCGGAGCCGGGAAACGAGGGCGTCCGTCACCCGCCGTTCAGGAGCACCTATATTGTGGTGCGCTCGCGTGCAGCGAGGGCTTGCTGGTGGTGGTGGAGCGTTGCGCGGCTCCAGCCGACGAGGCGGGCGGCGTCTTCTGCGGTGCGTCCCTTCGCGCGGGCGTCCTGGGCGATCGCCAGCTTGTCGGCGATGACGGCTGGGTCGGACACCGGCCGGCCGAAGCGTGTGCCATTCTGCCTCGCGGCGGCGATGCCGGGGGTGACCCGCTCGACGGTCAGCTCGCGCTCATACTCGGCGAGGGTGGCGAGCATGTTCAGCATCATGCGCCCGCCGTCTTGTTCCCGGAGGTCACGTCGGCGAAGACGTCGCGCTTCTGCACACCGGCGGCGACAAGCGCGTCCAGCTGCAGTTCGGCATCCTGGCTCGAAGTACTCACTCGCGTGTAACTGTCAGTTGCAGAAGTCGTCTGCACTGGATCCCGCGGAAGTACGGGGCTTATGCAGACGACTCCTGACACGGAAGCGTTCGAAGTCGTCTGCACCAACCGTCATTCTGTCTGAAGTCGCCTGCACGAACCGCCACGGACGTTCGGGACTTTAGGCGTTCGGCTGGGTCTCGGCGGTCAGCGTCTCCGGCGGACGGGGCGGCAGGTAACGGTAGAGGCTGGAGCGGGTGATACCCGTGGCTTCGACGATCTCGGAGATGGACTGATTTTCCTGGTCGCGAAGGTGGGCGGCATCGGCAAGCTTCGCTGGATCGATCACGCTGGGCCGGCCGATCCTTTTGCCTTTGGCAACAGCGACGGCACGCGCGTGGGCTGCGCGTTCGATCGCGTAGGTTCGTTCCATCTGGCCGAAGAGCGCGAGCATCACAACTGCCAGCTGCGACATGGGATCTTCTGGATTGGCTGAATCAACCCGGATCGGGTCGGCCAGGTTCCTGACCCCGACACCGCGGGCTCCCAGGTCGTGGATGAGGTTCAGGGTGTCCCGGACGGTACGGCCCAACCGGTCCAGGGTGTGCACCACGATAACGTCTCCATCGCGTGCCTGGTCGAGGGTTTCATGCAGTCCGGGCCGGTTGGTCGTGGATCCGGATTTCTTGTCCACATAGATATGTTTGGCGGGGATCCTCTCGCCGCGCAGTGCGTCGATCTGCCGGTCAAGGTCCTGTTTCGCGGTCGAGACGCGGGCGTACCCAATATCCATTGGACCCACTGTACCCACCGATACTTATCCTGCACGCTCATCGCGGGACGTCTGAAAGAAGATAGTTGTGGAACGAAAAATCGGGGTGTGTCGCTATTTTTCGAAGGGGCATGCTTGGGCGTTCCACTTCCTAGGATGTGGGCAGGCCTTGGGACATTGTAGGAATCCGACAAGGGGGCTGTCGCTTTCCGACGTTGTCTGCACGAGACGTTCAAAGTCCTCTGTGCCGTGCCCGTCAGCAGGATAGGTACAAGCCAGGGCGGCCGGCGAAGGCCGGCCACCGGGCTTGGTTGGCTATGGCAGCTGGGGCGCCTGCTTCTTGGCTCCGATCAGCTCGATGAGGAGCCGGTCACGGGTGCGGAGGGTCTCGGCGAAGTCGTATCCCTGCAGTTCCTCGTCCACACCGGCGGCCATGAGCCCGATGTAGTCGTCGGTTTCCGGGTACTCGCCCAGGTCGCGGGCCCATTCGCGCTGGGCGGGCCCGATGTGTTCCAGCACGTGCGTGATGCCGCCCTCGCCTCCGGAAGCGTGCAGGTTCAGGAACGGACCCAGCAAGGCCCACCGGAGTCCCGGTCCCTGCGAGATCGCGGTGTCGATGTCGGCGACCGATACGACCCCGTTTTCGACGAGCGAGAAAGCCTCGCGCCAGAGGGCCACCTGCAGGCGGTTGGCCACGTGGCCCTTGACTTCCTTGTTGATCCGGATGGGGCGCTTGCCAACACGGGTGTAGAAGTCGAGCGCCTTCTGCACGTTCTCTTCGCTCGTCCGGGCGCCTCCCAGTACCTCGACCAGCGGGATCAGGTGCGGCGGGTTGAACGGGTGGCCGAGGACGATCCGCTCGGGGTGCTTGGCGCCGGCCTGCGCCTCGCTGATCAGCAGCCCTGACGAGGACGTCGCGATGATGGCATCGGCCTGGGCCGCAGCCTCGATTCCGGCGAGGATGGCCCGCTTGATCTCAAGCCGCTCGGGTCCGTTTTCCTGGATGAACACAGCGCCTGCTACGGCATCGGCTACATCGCTGCTGAAGCTCAAGTTATCCCGGGATGCTCCCTCGGCGAGCCCGAGCGTCTCCAAGGCGGGCCAGAAGCCGGCAACCCATTCGCGCAGCCGGCCCTCGGCACCTTCAGCAGGATCGGATGCCGCAACGGTGAAACCCTGGGCCAGGAAATAGGCCGCCCAGCTGGCACCAATGACACCGGTGCCGACGACGGCGATCTTTTGGTTTGATCGGAGCTCAGCCATGCTAGTTTTCTTCCTTTGCATCACGAGGGGTGAATTTGTCTTCGAGGTAACGGTCCTTGGGTGTCATCATCCAGCCGCCGGTGAGCATCAGCACGCCGGTGAGGGCGAAGACGATCAGGGCCGGCACCCAGCTGCCGGTTGCGGAGAACAGTGCACCGCCGGTGAGCGGTCCGAGGGTTCCGACGAGGTAGCCCATTCCCATGGCGAACCCGGCGATGGCCGCAGATCCTGCCGCGGTGCGGGTGCGCTTGTTGAACATGGTGATGGCCAGCGGGAAGGCGCCGCCGCCAAGGCCCATGATGACGGCCCAGACCAGGGCCTTGCCGGGGACGAGGATCAGGCCGAGGTAACCCACGGGGGCCACCAGGCTCAGAACCACGGCAAGCGGGAAGACCCTTTTGAGCCGGGTGGCCAGGATCGGGGTGATGAAGGCCATGGGCAGCGTCATGAACGTGAAGGCGGAGAATGCGAGGGCGGCGTCACCGAGGGCCAGGCCGCTGTCTTTGAGGATGGTGGGCAGCCAGGCGAGCATGCCGTAGGTGTTGAACGAGGCAATGGCGTAGAAGAGGGCGGTGCCCACTGCGATGCGGCTGGTGATGAGCTGGGCGACGCCGAGTTTCTTGGCCGGCGTCGCCACAGTTGCGGTAGTGGTGCTGTTGGCGGCAGCCGTTGCCCGGCGCATGCGGACCAGCTGGATCACCCAGGGCAGAGCCGCGGCCAGGGACAGTACCGACCAGGACGCGAGGGACAGCTGCCACCCGCCGGCGTTGGCCAGCGGCACGGCGGTCATGGCCGGTAACGTGGCGCCTGCCTGCATCAGCAGGGCAAAGACGGTGAGCATGGGCGCCTGGCGGTCCGGGAAGTATTTCTTGACCAGCGGGGCGCCCACGACGTTGCCGAAGCCCATGCCGAACAGGGCAACAACGCTGAGGACGAAAAACAGCGGGACGCTGTCCGTGAAGGCGCGGCTGAACGTGCCGACGGCGGCCAGCACCATGGCCAGGGCCGCCGTGAGCTCGGCTCCGCTCCTGCGGATCAGTACGGGTGCCAGGAAACCGGCGACGCCGAAGCTCAGGGTGGGGAGCATGCCCAGGAAGCTGGCGGCGGCGATGTCCAGGCCCATTTCTTTCCGGACCACCGGCAGCAGCGGGGACAGTCCGGTGACGGCGTGGCGCAAGGTGATGGCCAGGAGCACGATGCCCACAATGAGCACCACGCGGCCGCGCCAGAGGCTCCCCGCCGGCGGAGCGACGGGAGCGGCGGGTACGTTTGTCCCGGCGGGGCTGGCGACGGCAGGAGCCTGTGCGGCAAGGTATCGGGGGCTCATTAGACTGCAGCTTTCGAGTCGGCGTCGATGGGGAACATCTGGCCGGAGATGGTGCGGGCGTGCGGGCCGGCGAGGAACAGGATCAGGGCGGCGATGTCGTCCGGGTTGATGAACTTCTTCACGGACTGGTTGGCCATGGCGGAGTCGATTTCTTCCTGGACGGTGCGGCCGGAGACGGAGGCACGGCCTTCGAAGACGCTCATGATGCGGGGGCCGTCCACCGCGCCCGGGTGGATGGTGTTCGAGGTGATGCCGAACGGGCCCAGTTCCATGGCGAGGGTCTTGGCGAAGCCCACGAGGCCCCATTTGGTGGTGGAGTAGGCCACGCGGTTGGGGTAGCCGAAGCGGCCGGCCAGGGAGGACATCGTGACGATGGAAGCTGCGTCGGATTCCTTCAGGAGCGAGATCGCCTGCTGGGTGACGTTGAAGGTGCCCTGCAGGTTCACGCCGACGACGGCAGCGAACGCGGCAGCGTCGTACTGCTCCACCGGGGCGGTGGGGCCGGCGATGCCGGCGTTGTTGATCAGGACATCCAGTCCGCCGAGCTGAGCCTTGACGTCCACGAAGAGGGCTGCGACGGCGTCGGGGTTGCTGACGTCCGTGACGGAGCCGGTGATGTTCGGGTTGCCGGCCGTGACCGCGGCGACCGCGTCGGCGTTGATGTCGGCGATGTGGACCCGGGCGCCGGCCGCTGCAAAGGCCTTGGCGGTGGCCAGGCCGATGCCGTTGGCTCCGGCTGTGATGAGGACGCGTTGTGACATTGTCTTCTCCATGTGTTTCAGGGGAGGGACAGGGGCGGGTGGGCGGATGCTCGCTCGTCGGTGTTCCCGAATTTACGCATCTATATGCATATGCATTTATTTTATCAAAGTTGCTTGAAGCGTCAACTAAATGTGTCCCGCTTCACGTTGCGCCCGGCCAGCGGGGTGCTGGTTCTGAATGCTCTCTACCGGTGAGGCCGCAGCACTCCGGCAGCACACGACGCCGGTACAGCCCGATCACCTGGCCGCCGTGGCCCCGGCGGCCAGATAGCCCGGACCCCGGGCACCGGGAGTGGGAGCCGCCGGCGGTCCGGCCATGCGGGACCGGGTCCGCACCCTCGGCGGTACCCTGAATCCGACGGCCTTATTGCGGTCGTGGCCAAGGGGAATCAGGCACGACCCCGGCCGCCAGGTCCGGGCACCGTCTACAGGAGGAACGCATGGAGATAGAGGATGTTGACCTGCTCGTCGTCGGCGGCGGGAAGGCCGGGAAAACCCTGGCGATGGACCTGGCCAGATCCGGCCGGAAAGTCGCGATGGTGGAACGCTCGATGATCGGCGGGACCTGCATCAACGTGGCGTGCATCCCCACCAAGACCCTCATCAACAGCGGCCGGGTCCTGAACTCGGTCCGCCGGGCCGGAGAATTCGGCATTTCCGGGGCCAAAGATCCGCGGATGGACCTCAAACTGCTGCGCCACCGCAAGGAGGACGTCGTGGAGACCATGGTGAAGGGCCAGTTCGCCGCCTTCACCGGTTCGGGCATGGACTTCATCCTCGGTGAGGCGAAGTTCACCGGGCCCCGGACGGTGGAGGTGACCCTGAACGACGGCGGCGTGCGCGCCCTGCGCGGCACCGACGTCGTACTGAACCTGGGCACCGAACCGCTGCTGCCGCCGATCGACGGCCTGGCGGAGTCGGGCGTGCAGACCAGCAACACCCTGCTGGAGCTGGAATCCCTGCCGGAGAGCATCATCATCCTCGGCGGCGGATACGTCGGCTGCGAATTCGCGGACCTGCTCAATACCATCGGCGTAAAAGTCACCATCGTCCAGGGCGGCGCCCAACTGCTGGCCCGCGAGGACACGGACATCGCCGCCGCCGTCGCGCAGAACTTCACGGACGCCGGCATCACCCTGCGGCTGGGGGCCAGGGCACAAGCGGTCACGCGGGCCCCGGACGGTACCGTGACGCTCAAGCTCTCTTCGGGGGAGACCGTGTATGCCGCTGACATCCTGGTCGCGGCGGGCCGCCGGCCCATGACCGAGGGCCTGAACCTCGAAGCTGCCGGCGTGGAACTTGACGACCGGGGCTTCATCAGGGTCGACGAATACCTTCAGACCACCGCCGACGGCGTGTGGGCCGCCGGGGACGCCGCCGGCACCGCCCAGTTCACCCACGCGTCCTACGACGACTACCGCGTGCTGCAGACCAACCTGGCGGCGCAGGACGGCACCGGGCAGCCGCGCAGCACCGCCGGGCGGCTCATCCCCTACTGTGTCTTCACCACCCCTGAGCTGGGCCGCGTGGGCCTGAGCGAGCGGCAGGCCCGGGATGCCGGGTACAGCGTGCGCCTCGCGAAAATGCCCGTCATGGCCATTCCCCGGGCCCGGACCGTGGGACATCTCGACGGGATCTGGAAGGCGGTGATCGACCGGGACACCAACCGGATTCTTGGTGCGGCGCTGCTGGGCACCGAAGCCAGCGAAACCATCGCCGTGGTCCAGATGGCGATGCTCGCGGGAGCCGAATACACCGCCGTGCGCGACGCCATCATCACCCACCCCACCATGGCCGAGGGCCTGACCCTGCTGTTCACACCGGCCTACCTCGAGGACTGAGCGGCGCCCGCCATCCGGGATCGCCCCCGGACACTGCCATACCCGGCTCTGGCCGCGGAACGGCCCTTGTGCTAAACCCTCCTTGATTTCGTGGAAGACCCCTTCCACCACGCGCACGACAACTGAAGTATCGAGTGCAGGTGAGTCCTGACCTTCCTCGCAGACGACTTCGGAAACCGACACCCGCCTAGCCTTCCCCTTACGGGCTTGGAGGCCGTGCAGGCGACTTTGGACATTCCGTGCAGACGACTTCGGAAAATGACATATAACCAAGCTGCCTCACCATGCCATTTTGACTCGAAATGTACTCGATGTGCCACAGTCGAGACGGTTTGTGGTGAGACGCGTTTTCGAGACGCAGGGAGCCCTGCTCTCCCGCATAGTGGACCGGCTCCTCCGGGCTCTGGAGCGGTGTCTCAAAAAACTGTTGTTTTCCGAGGCATCCAAGTGGGCGGACTGTGTGGGAATCTAGTTGCTGTTAGATCAACGTTTAGTGTGGGAAAAAACCGACGTGTCCGTAGAAGACGGTGATGCTGAGGAACAGCCACATCATTCCTGCGATGAACAACGACACGGCGAAGACCTTGGCGACCAGGCGGTTCTCTGGAGCGAACGGGGCCGTGATCGCGGCCACGCCGGTGATGGTGTAGGCGAACGCCATGTAGAGAGCTTCCAGGATGGAGCCCGCCAGCATCCCAGCAATGGGTTCCTCCTTAGGTGGATGCCACATTCCGAACTCGAGTCCGGCGACGGCGATCATGATGAGCCCGATGCCGCCGAAGGCACCCGCGTACAGGAACGGCCGGACGGTTGCTACGAGCTCGAGCTGCGCCCCGCGGTCGACGGCGGTTCTCTCGGCACGCATCAACGCTATGGCCCCGAAGAACACCAGAAAGCCATAGAACATGGCGGGTTCACCGAAGGTGAGGTTGTCGACCGCGCAGCAAGGGACGCCGGGAACGGGAATCTGTTTCAGCGGCCACGTGAGGGTCATGTGAGTGCCGGTGACGGCCAAAAACAGACCTAGGGCAGCAAACATCCAGGCCCATCCGTCGATCGTTTTGCGACCAGGTTGCTGGACCACTCGCAGGAAGACGAGCACCAACAGCATGATGGCACCTGCGACCATCGCCATGGTCGTGTTGTAGGTAATGCCCTGCTCAAGCATGGACTACCCTCGCTCTGCCAGAAGTGCCTGCCGAATGACCATCAGGCCAGCGCAGGCCGCAAACGTGGCGGACAAGATCAATGCGCCCATGTCGCTACTGATGGCCGCCCAGAGAATCGCCGACAGGACAGCGCCGACCACCAAGATCGCAAAGACAACCTTGACCAATATCGCACCCCACCGGCGAGATTTCCCGTCCTCGACTTCAATCGGGAACCCGGTGAACACATCATGTTGGGACATATGGATGTCGTACCACGCGCAGGGCATGGAGCGAAAGGGGCAATGCCCTCCGTCGACGAGATCGCGACGACCGTAGCGAAAGGCGAATCGGTTCGCCCGGCGGGTTCGTCCGGCGTCCCCAGGAGTGACCGCTCCACGGGGCATTCTGCCGGCGCCCTCTTTCGCCTGCGCATGGGCGGGGGTAGCGTCTTGCCTGACGAGCTTGTCCAGGTCACTGCTGATAGACGAGCATTTCTGGGAGTTGCACATGAATGACCGGCCAGGCGGGGACCACAGCCGCATTGTCAATCACGTTCTCGCCCCTCCGGTGGGCACATTCGACATCGACCCGGTGCACACATTCGTCGCTTTCAGCGCCCAGCACCTCGTGGTCGGGACTGTGCGGGGCCGGTTCGAGGCGGTGCAGGGCACCATCGTTGTTGCCGATGACCTGACGGAGTCGAGCGTCGAGGTCAGCATCGAGACCTCGTCGCTCACGACGCTGAACCCGGTGCGCGACGACGATCTGCGTTCGGAAAATTATCTGGACGTTCGGCATTATCCGACCATGACCTTCCGCAGCACGGCGGCCTTCGAGTCGACCGCAGGGGTATGGCAAGTAACGGGAGACTTGACGTTGCACGGCGTGACGCGCCCGGTCGAACTCACCGTCCGTTTCGGAGGCGCCGTGACCGATGCCTCCGGTAACGTCCGGATCGCATTCCACGCCCATGCCTCGATCACCCGACGCGATTTCGGGCTCACCTTCGAACTCCTCAAAGAAGCCGGAGGGCTGCTCGTGGGCAAGGACATCGCGATCGACATCGACGCTGAGGCGATCCGGCCCCTATAAGTCTTACCCGGCCGCCGGGTGGGGAACTGTTGGTCCAACAAGGAAAGAAGCTACTCATGCAAGATGACCAGGTCAACAACAACCTCAAGGGCATGGACGACCTTGACTTTACCGGCTGGAACAACGCCGACTGGAACGGCGTGTTCGCCCACCACCACACCGACGATGTGCTCGTGGACTGGAAAGGCCAGCCACCAACGCACGGGATTCAGGAGCATATCGACGCCATGAAGGCTTATGTCGATTCCGCAGGCGGAACGCCGCCCCAGATCACCTCCCACCCGATCGCGTTCGGCTCCGGGGATTGGACCTGTGTCATCGGAGAGTTCGAAGGCGGAGGCCGGATGGTAACCGTCGCCAAGTGGCTCAACGGCGCGATCGTCGAAGAATACATCTGGTCCTAGCCCGACCAGTGCACTCCCTGATGTCGGATGAGGACTCTGACATGGGGAAAGCACGAAGATCGGGATCATCGGGGCGACGGGAAAGGACGGACGTGCCCTCTCTGCCGAAGCCGGCACGAGAGAGGGCACGACGTCACCCCGATAGCGCAGATCCGGACCGAGCGGCCCGGTGGCAGAACCAAACGGCTCTGTGCTTGCCACGTCCCGTAGATGGAGGCTTCCTTCACCGGCCATATAGCCAAACTCTCGATGCCCGCAGTCCGCCGGACGTCAGGCGGCCGTAGTTGTTGTGGCTGCGGAGGCGGGCTTGTAGGTAGTGCCGTCGCGGAGCATGGCCCAGAGGACATTGAGCCGCCGTCGTGCAAGGGACAGCATTGCTTGGATGTGGGATTTCCCTTCCGCACGTTTGCGGTCGTAATAGCCGCGCGAGGAGGGACAGGACTTCAGAGCGGAGAGCCCGGAGAGGTAGAAGACGCGGAGGAGCCGTCGGTCATAGCGTCTGGGCCTGTGGTGATTACCGCTGATTTTCCCTGAGTCTCTGGGGGCCGGCGCCAGTCCGACGATGCCGGCGAACCGGTCGGCGGACTGGAAGACGGTGAGGTCACCGCCGGTGGCGCCAAGGAACTCGGCGGCCAGAACTGGACCGAACCCTGGCATGCTCAACAGCACCTCGGTGTGCTGGTGTTCGGTGACTTTCTCGCTGATCAGCGCGTCGAGTTTGGCGAGTTCGTCGTTCAGGGTGAGGATTTCCCACGCGAGTGCTGCGACGATCTCCTCCCCTATGTGCTGGGCGGGAACGATGGTGTGCTGGGATTTTGCAGCCTCTACGGCGGCTGCGGCAACAGCTGCGGAGGAACGGGCGCCGTGCTTCTTCAGCCAGGCGTGGATTCTGGCTTGGCCGGCGCGGCGGATCCCGTCCGGAGTCCGGTGTTTGCTCAGCAACAACAGTGCGGCTTTGGAACGGCTGTAGTCGAAGGCGCGTTCCAGTGCGGGGAAGTATTCCAGCAGTTGGGCCTGGAGACGGTTGATCGCCCTGACCCGGTCCGCGGACTTATCGGCACGCCGGGCGGTCAGGAGCCGCAGCCCGGTGCTGATCTCATCCCCTGCGCGTAATGGTTGCAGGTCAGTTCGCATCCGGGCCTGATCGGCGATAACGGCAGCGTCTTTGGCATCTGTCTTGCCTTCGCCGCGGTAAATTTTGGAGGCGTGGTGCACTGTCCGGCCCGGGATGTAGAGGATGTTCTGGCCGTGACCGACGAGCAGGGCGATCAATAGCGCCGATCCGCCATGGTTTAGATCGGTCGCCCACACCACCTCGCCTCCGTCTGCGAGCTCGAGCACGCCGGCGAGGAGTTGAAGCAGGGCGGGTTCGTCGTTGGGGACTCGTTGGGAGAGCAGCCGGTTTCCGTCGGCGTCGATCACGACGCAGTGATGATGGGCTTTGCCGGCGTCGATTCCGGCCCACAATTTCGCCAAAACAGCCTCCAGTCTGTTGGATGGGTTAGGGCCCAGCAGATAACCGCGCCGTCGTGTCCTTATCCGGCGATCATGTCGCGTCTCTCAATCAGCGGTCGGGTCATCGCGGGGTGGCGGGCGGCCAATCCTTCGAAGCCGTCACACAAAATGTCCGGCACAGCAACCAAAGCCATACCCTCCTCCCCTGGGTAGCCACGACCCTACAACGGCCGAGGAACTGTTCCCGGTAACAACATAAGGACAGCAACCAGAAATCGTCGTAGACAAACAGGTGATGACGGGCAGGAGCTCTGCGACGGACCGTCAGCACCCAACAGCCGGCCACGGAGCTTGCGGAGTGGACGCCCGAAAGGGGTGCGAGCCCTGCGAGCATGCTTTTGTCCTGAGACTTGTCAGAAGGAGAGCAATTGCGAATTCGGGACTTCCTGGGCCGGCGCCGAACTGAAGCCGGGTCCTCCCCCGCCGTTGCCGCGCCCAAGGAGCGCGAGCCGCTGACACCCGCACAGCTTGCGGATTTGGGAAAGGCCTGGGTCGAGCTCAACCAGGCGGCCGAAGATGCTGGCGTGAAAACGTTCCGTGCCTGCACGCGTGACGGGAGCTCTTGGGAGGACGACCCCGAGGCGGTGCGCGGCATGGCGGCCCTGATCAGGGGCCTCCCGCGCGCAGACGAAGCTGCATCCACGGACGGCGACCCGGCCCCGTAGGCCGGCAGCCTCAGAACAAGGTTGGCGCGTCGGGATCGACGCCGGCCAGGAGCGCAGCCACGCGCTGCGGCCTGTCCCAGCCATGGGCGCGGACTTCGTCCCTGAGGGCCACGGACCGCGCAGCGAACTGTGCCCGGGCCAGGCCGCGCCAGCGGAAGGAACTTCCGTTCGCGTCACGGCCTTTGGCCAATCTGTCGAGCATGTTGCTGCGGCTGGTTCCTTCCACCAAGTGAGTAAAAGCGTCAGCAGTCGCGTGGACGCAGATCGGCACATCACAGGTGTGCATGAGCGGGCCGAATGCGTTCAGGTTGCTGCCGTGCAGCAAGTGGAAGGCGAAGCGGTGGGGACGAACGGCAATGGTACGGCCATCTGCGTTGAGGGTGAACCTGCCGTACCCGTCATCTCCGACTGCGGCGGTCCAGAGCCAGCAATCACCTTGGGTTGGCCCCTTGGCCACCTTGGACCAAAACCGTTCGGCCGCGTTCATGGCCGGTCAGTCGATTCGTTTCTGGAACGAAACCATGACCAGGGCAGACGCGATGTAACGCGTGACCTGGACGTTCTTATGGCCGATGATCCCGGACGGTCGCCGTTCCATGACGGGAACCGGAGTGACCGTGTGCGAGGCAGGTTCGGCGGTCCACAGCTGATCCCCTGCTTCCCGGAACACAGTCACGAGATCCTTGAGGTTCTTGTCGAGTCGCTGCGCGAGCTGCTTGACGGATTCCTCGACCGTGGGCTGTGGCTCGCTCACCACATACACAGTTTCAATACGGCTCATCGGTTCTTCTTTCTCAAAATTCGTGGGCGCCTGATTCCGAACAGGTCTCCCAGAGACCGGTTTCCGGCCATTGCTGCATCTAAAAGCATCGATCTTCACACTCTCTCCTGAGGCAAACCGGGGCGTGGTCAGTCCCCGTCCTGGATATTATCCAGAACGCAAATGCCCCGGCATCTAGGCATTGAACGCGAGGGACAGAGATATCGGTCGTTTTTGGCCACACCTGGAAAAGGCTTAGCCGCGGGCGTTACTGCCGGTGGCGGGCTTCTTCCTCCTTGGAGCGGCGCCCGGTGCGGGCGCTTCCCGGCGGCAGCGGTTCCCAGGGTTTGCCGTTGTTGTGGCGGCGCTGGAGCCGGCGGACTTCCTTGAGTGTGGCGGCCTCGATCAGTTCCGAGATGGATGCGTACCCCTCGAGGTGGCCGGCGGCCGCGAAGGCCGCCCGGACCTGGCCGGCGTCGACGGTCGCGAAGTACGGGGAAAAGCTCTCGGGTTTGGCCTTGCTCACTCCCCCGCGCCCTTTGTCTCCGGGGAGACGCGCTGCAGCAGGGCGTTGTGGACCTGTTCAAGGGTGGTGGCGCGGACTTCGGCTGTTGCCAGTCGGCGTGCTGCGTCCGCTGCTTCCTTGGCGGCGGCCCGCTCGGCTTCCCGGGAATCCTCGAGCTGCTTGCCGATCACTGCGAGCTGGCGCTCCAATGCGCCCCGTTGGGCCTCCAGCCGGGTGATCTCGTCGGCGTGGGCGGCTGCGGTGGCGACTTTGTCGGCGGCTGCCTGGTCCAGGTCGGCGACGAGCTCGGCGATCTCCTGGTCTTTGTCTTTGCGTTCCTGTGCCCAGAGGGCTTCCACGGCGGCGTGGCGTTCAGCGGCCAAGGCGGATGCTTCGGCCCAGCAGGCGCCGGCAAGGCGGGCTGCCTGTTCCAGCAGGGCCGCGGGGGTGGCGGCGACCTGGCCGCCGGCGGCCTGTTTTTCCTCGGTCCATTCCTTCAGGTACCGGGTGGCGTCGGCGTTGCTCACGCCAGCGGCCGCGCGGACCGTGGACACGGTGGGCCGGCGGTCGGCACTGATCTGTTCGGCCGCGGCGTAGACGCGGTCCTTCACGCTCGACGTCATCAAAGCACCTCTTCAATTCTTAATAGTAGTAGGAGTAGTAACGATACTACTCCTACTACTGATTTTGAAGGTTAGAACGGCGGTTCGGAGTCGGGGCCGCTCCCCCAGCCTCCGGCATTGCTGCCGGACTGCGCGGCCCACGGGTCATCCTGCGGGAGGGACTGGCTTGTGCCGCCGGGCTGGGTGGTGCCGCCCTGGCCGCCGAAACCGTTGCCTCCGGGACCGCCGGGGCCGGCAGCGCGTTGGGTGCGGTCGATTTTCGCCTTGGCATAACGAAGGCTGGGGCCGACCTCCTCTACCTCGAGCTCAATAACGGTGCGCTTCTCGCCTTCCTTGGTCTCGTACGAACGGGACTTCAGCCGGCCTGAGACGATGACGCGCATGCCTTTGGTGAGGGATTCGGCGACGTTTTCGGCCGCTTCACGCCAGACCGATGCGCGGAGGAACAGGGTCTCCCCGTCCTTCCATTCATTGGACTGCCGGTCGAAGGTGCGCGGTGTTGACGCGACGGTGAAGTTCGCGACGGCCGAGCCTGACGGGGTGAACCGCAGTTCTGGGTCGGTGGTGAGGTTGCCTATAACGGTGATGATGGTTTCGCCGGCCATGATGTGGACCTTCCTGAGGATGGGACTGAGGGTGGTGTCTTCGGTTTCGGGGCTGTCGTGCTCGGTGTCGTACCAGGGGGCCGCGGGATCCGGCTCCACCAGGTAGGGGTCGATGATGGGGACGTTGATGGTTCTGGAAGGGTTGGCTTCTTCTCCGAACCAGTCCCGGTCAGGGTCGAACCGGCGGGGGCTGAGAGCAAACCGCTCGGTGTCCATCAGGCCGCCTTGTGGTGCATGGCAGCCTGGACCAGCTTGTCGCGGCGCAGGCCTGCCCAGTGGTCTTGGTCATCGGTGTTGTTCACGACGACGGTTATCTGAGGGTGCCGACTGTTTGTCATCCACGTGACCGTGCAGGCTGGGGCAATAGCTCGGGAAGGGGTTTGCGGCAACGAGAAGATGGGGGTCATTTCAGTCCTTTGTTTCGTATCACTTTGGTTTGGTTCGCCTGCTTGACCTACTCCTTAAATCTATCATTTATTCATATGAATAAATAGCTATTTTGCGCCTATTTTTAGGGGTTTTTGCTCGAATTTTGTATGCATATTTTGCTTTAAGCAGTCGCTGAGGAACTGTCGTATTCATTTTCCGAAGTCGTCTGCACAAGATGTCCAAAGTGTGTGGATCGCAGCGATAAGTGACGGCTTTTTCGCAGCGCTAAGTGTCACCCTTAAAGACGGTTAGGTCTGCTTCGACCTGGCGAGCACGAAGAGCGGAGCTCGCCCGACCGGACGCCAAACGGGCCCTCCCTGGGGCAATTATCGAGGAGAATCCAGCCAGCCCGAACGCCATATACTGCTGGGACCACGTCAACCCACCTGTTCGGATCGGACCATGAGCGCGATAGACCTCTCGCAGCCGTTCACCATTCATCTCGGCGTTGACGAGCCCCTGTTCGAGCGTTTCGAGGATGACGCCCTCTTGCGTGGAATGATGATCTTTCGACTTGACCTGACAGGCCTGCCAGATAGGTCAGCTCTTGCGGACTACCTCGCTCAGGAGTTCATGTATCCCTTCAAGACAGCGGGACTTGACGCCGCAGTTTCACTCATCTCTGATCTTGAATGGTTCGGAAACACCAACGGGTATCTCGTGATTGCCCGCGGGCTGACCAATCCATCGGCCGTCGGGGACTCATTCGTTTCAATCCTTCCGAACATCACCGATCGCTGGCGCACTGGGGGGGCAATCCCGTTCGTTGTCGCCATTGACGGGAAAGGCGATGAACTCCAGTCGTCGCTGCAGGACGCGAACGACCGCATGGATGAGTTTGCTCGCCTCCCGTGGACTCGCCTTGGAGAAGGCTCCGTGAATGTGGTCATCCACGAGGGCCGGGAAATCTGAGGCAGAAGCCAGACCCGGATTCTTGGGCTGGCCCATGCCACTCCGGCACCCACCCCGCGCGAAGTCGAAGAGCTGCTTCGCGACGTTGGTGTCCGGCGAGCCATCGAGAGCTTGAACACTGCCAATCGATATTGTCGTGCAGGCTGGCTCCCGGAGATCAGCACGCTGATTGCAGCCCCCACCGCCTAGCATCCCGAAAATGAGGTATCCATGGATCCCGCCGGTCGTTCGCCGCTCCACTACGCAGCACTCATCAATGATGCCGTGGAGGTGACCCGACTGATTGCCGCGGGCGAGTCACCCGATTCGTCCGACAGGCAGGGGTTCACCCCGCTTCACCTTGCGTCGCAGGAATACGCCCTGGCCGCCGCGGCCGCGCTGCTCAGCGGTGGGGCGATGGTCGACCCAATGAATTCCTACAGCAATACACCGCTTTTCGTCGCGGTCTTCAACTCTCGCGGGCGGCCCGGGATGATCGATCTGCTGCGTTCACGCGGCGCCGATCCGCTGCACGCGAACATGACAGGGCAGACCCCCGTGGGACTGGCCAGATTGATCGGCAACTACGATGTGGCACAGTACTTTCAGGATCTCCCCTGATCCCGCCTAGACTGGCAAGTCCGCTGAGGGATCCTCCAGTGTGCACCGGCTTAGATGGTGTCGCGCAACCGTTCGGTGCTACTCACCTGGCTGGGCTTGCGAGTCCAGCTACTAGTGTCCTCTTCGACCAGCAACCCCTCGGGGCCGTAGAAACCTGAGTTGTCACGCTCGATGCCGAGGGCGCTGTCAGTGATGGTCGAAAAGTGAGCCGTTTCGTGGGTGGAAAAGTGAGCCACGTTGACGTTGGTTATTCTGCCGTATTTTCCGGTCTTGTCGAGGGCAGTGAGTCTGTCCGTGTGTGTCTGAGCCGGTAGCTGGAGCCTTTGAGTGTGAGGACTTCGGCGTGGTGGACGATGCGGTCGATCATGGCTGAGGCGACGACCTGGTCTCCGAACACGTCTCCCCAGCGGGCGAACGGCAGGTTCGAGGTCAGGATCAGGGAGGCGTGCTCGTAGCGTGAGGAGACGAGCTGGAAAAACAGATTTGCGGCGTCCTGTTCAAACGGGATGTAGCCGACCTCATCGACGATGATCAGCCCGTAGCGGCGCAGCCGGACCAGTTCCTGGGGCAGCCTCCCGCTCTGGTGGGCGGACTGGAGCCGGGCGACCCAGTCGATGGCGGTCGCGAACAGGACCCGGTGGCCCAGCTGGGTGGCACGCAGTCCCAGCCCGGTTGCGAGGTGGGTCTTGCCGGTCCCGGGCGGTCCGAGCAGGACGATGTTGGAGGCCTCTGTGAGGAACGCACCGGTCGCCAGGTGCGCGATGGTGTCGCGTTTGAGGCCGGGCTGGTGGTCGAAGCTGAAGTCCTCGAGCGACTTGCGGGCTGGGAACCCGGCTGCCCGGGCACGGGAGTCGGCGCCGGAGGCTTCGCGGGCGGCGACTTCCCGTGAGAGGACCGCGGCGAGGTATTCCTCGTGGGTCCAGCCGTTCTCACGGGCCTGGTCCGCGAGCCTGGCTGCTGCTTCGCGGATCCGTGGTGCCTTCATGGCCCGGGAGTAGTACTCGATCTGGCCGGCGGTTTCCTTCGCTTCGGTCATCAGGCGACCTGCCCGTCATCGAGGACGACATTGAAGGCCCGGTCGTAGTCGGCCAAATCCCGCAACCCGGCCGTGTCTGCGGCGGGGACCGGGTTTTGGAAGGCTTTCCGTAGCGTCCGGGCGGCCTCGACATGGTCCGGATCGGTGATCGTCAGGCCGGCGCCCCAGGATCTTGCGTGGTTCCCGACGCCCCGGCCGTCCAAGGTGATGGTGACTGTTTCCAGGTCCGCGGTGACATCGACGAACCTGCCGATCGCCTGCGGGTGGACGGAGTAGTCGTTGGATCCCATCCGGACGTAGTAGTCCCGCGGGAGCCGGACCCTGGCGGTGAATCCGGTCACGGGCGGAACCGGCGGCAGTCCCAGCATCCCCGCCTTGTCCCGGCCAAGAAGCTCCGTGGGCCGGGCACCGGTCCGCCGGACCAGACGGGCGTTGGCGATGGGCAGCCACTGGCCAAGTTGGGCGTTGAAGTCCTCCGGCGAGGCGAAGGTCCGGCCCGGAAGGAACGAGGTCTCCAGGAACTGGTTGGCCCGCTCCACCACGCCCTTGCTCTCCGGATCGTAGGGCTTGACCTGCACGATCCTGGTCGCGAGGACCCCGGCAAACGCCGCGACCCCGGCGGCGTAGCTGTTCCGTCTGCCGATGCCGGTTTCGTTGTCCCAGATCAGCCGGCGCGGAACCGCACCCAGGGACCCGATCAGCGCCCACATCCCGGCCAGCAGGTCCCCGGTCATCCGGGACGGGATCATTCGGGCCATGATGAACCGCGAATGCGAGCACACCATGACCAATACCGGCAGAACCCGAAGCTTCCCGCTCCCGACGGGTATCCGCACCTCCGGGAACCACAAGTCGCACTGGGCCTGGTCTCCGGGTTCGTAACTGATCCGATCAGCGGGATCCGGTGGAGCATACTCGGGCCGGATCCGGGCCACGTTCTCCCGGAACCACGCCGGGGACCCGGACCAGCCCACACGCTCCGCCAACACCGTAGCCGGCATCCGCGGGTTCTCCCGCAACAGCGCACGGATGGCCGGTTCCACGGCCTTGATCCCGGAGTCCTGCGGCGCACGCACATATGTTGGCGGACCGTCGGCACTGACCGCTTTCGCTACGGTGTTCCGGGAAATACCCAGCCGCGCCGCTATCGACCTCATCGATTCACCCTCGGCAAGATGCAACCGCCGAATAAGCGCCCAATCCTCCACTGTGATCACCCACCCAATCGTTTGGAACAGGTGGCTCAGTTTTCAACCGTCACAATGGCTCACTTTTCGACCGTCACCGACAGGGCGCGGCAGTACTCGTTCAGGGACTCAAGCGTGAACCGGTCGGGGATCTTCTTTGCTGTGTAGTTATCGAGGTTCTCGAAGGGTTGCGGATCGCCGAAGAGAGTCCATAGCCAACGGGACTGATAGCTGGCCTGGATGGAACGGATGTGCCGCGCTCCCGAATGGATCCAGAGCGCAGTGCTGCCGTAGCTGACGATCTTCCGATCACGGGTGATGTGGGGTCGGTGGGACGTACGAATGTTGAGGCAGTCGAGTCGTACGCCGACAACATTCGCCGTCCCTATATCGCTGCCCTGGGTAAACACGGCGGTCCATTCGTCGGAGGAGGTCGACACCACGAGCTGCTTCCACGAAGGCATGGCCCATGGTTCGAGGTGGTGAAGCATGGACGGGAGCGGTTCGCGGAGACGGGTGAAGCTTCTGCCTCCCAGTCCAGTGAGCCATTCAGTCGTTTCGGTGACGACTCGCTCGAAGGGTGCCTTGATAAACCAGATTGGATCCGTAGACGGCAGCTGCATCTCCAAAGTATGCCCGTCCAGGAGCCGAAACTGGCCGAGGCACACATGCCCATGTCCAGCCGTTGGTTCATCTTCCGCTCGCTTCGACTTAAGCGAGGGAACCTGCATTTTTCACCGTCCGGGACTACTCGTTGAGTGTGCTTCCTTCTTCGCGATCATTCCGTTTGAGCAATGCCGTGCTGCCGTCCAGTGGAGCGGTGGTGGCGGTCATGGAGTGCTCTGACGGGAGCCTGCATGATGAGGCCACGAACTGGTTGGGCTTCCTTGCGGGCGCCGGCAAATCGCCGAACACCATCCGGGCTTACGGACTTCGGCTCGCTTCGTACTTGACCTGGTCGGCAGCTTCAGGGAGAAACTGGCGCAAGGCCGGTCTCTCGGGGCTTGTCGAGTGGAAAACCGTGGTGCTTGGCCACGCCGGCGGCAGCGGGCCTCGGCCTCGGAAGACGGGGACGGTGAATGCCTGGATGACGGCGGTGGTCGAGTTCTACAAGTGGGCTGAAGCCTCCGGTGTGATCGAGCAGCCGATCTCCGGATTGGTCTACGAACCCCGGTACATCGCCGCCGGACTGTACGGCGGGGAACAGGGCCGCATCCGGCAAGTCAGGGTCCCCGAACTGCAGGTCAAGCGGCTCGAGGATCCGGAAGCGCTGGAGTGGATCGAATCCCCGACCGACCGCGCGGCCTTGTTGGACCTTGCCCTGGCCGCCCGGGACAGATTCCTGGTCGATTTGCTGTTCTTCTCGGGACTGCGTGTCGGCGAAGCATTGGCGCTTTTTCGCCAGGACCTGCATTTTCTGCCGGACAGTTCGGCTCTGGGCTGCCAGGTCAGGGGACCGCATGTCCATGTCCGTTCAAACCAGGTTCTCAATGGCGCCCGGGCGAAAAGCGGTCCACGCTGGGTTCCCGTGCCTGACCGGGTGGTGTTCTCGTATGAGGACTATCTGTTGGAACGGCATCAATTGGCAGGCATCGACGGCAGTCCGCACGTTCTCGTCAATCTGTACCGCGGGAATTCCGGGACGGCCATGACCTACGCAGGTGTCAGGGATCTTTTCGATCGTATCTCCGCAGCCATGTCGACGCGCGTGCGCCCTCATATGCTTCGCCATACCCGTGCCACCATGTGGCTGCGCGGAATCGACACCCCGCGACTGGATCTGGACACGGTCCGGGTGCTGCTCGGACACGCTTCCCTGGAAGCGACCAGTATCTATGCCCATTCACGTGCTGAGGACCTGCGCGCCGCCATCGGCAACGCGTCACTCGAAGGCGCCGCGGGCCAATCCAGGTGAACGCCCCAGTGGCCGCGGGTGCGCGGATCACGCCCCTGCGGCCGCGTACGGTTCCGGACAGGAGGGACTGGACCGGCTTCCTCGAAGAGCAGCTGCCACCTGACTGGCTCCCCGGTGAATGGGATCCCCGGACAGGCAACCTCACTCCCCTGCCGGATACCGGCAGGTTCGGCGTCGTCACGTGCGCACGCGCGGGCTGTAATGCCGTCATTGAACAACGCAAGACCTGTGAACGCTGCATCCAGTCGGACCAAAGCGGCGCCAATGACGTCAGACCCGCCGACGGGATGCCACGAGCGACGTCCGGCCCCTACGTCCGCCTGGACTGCGTCCTGACCAAGGAAGGGATCCGGTGCGGCCGGAACCAACTCAGCCACGGGCTCTGCCGATCCCACTACACGCTCTACCGGGCCAGCAAGACCCACAACGACGTGAAAAGCTGGCTCGCCTCGACCACCTCCAAGCCAAAGGCATACCTGCCATGCGCGGCGAGAGGCTGCCCCGTCAGCGCCGAAAATCCCCGCGTCCCGCTGCTCCTGTGCACCAATCACAGCTACCGGCTGCGGGCCAAACAAGGACGCGGCGACATCGTCGATGAGCAAGGATCCCTGGAATGGCTGGCCGATCCCACCGAGCCCCGGGTCATCCTGCGGATCGGCAGACTGGGCCCGCGCCTGCAGGCCGAACTGCGCTACGTCATCCAAGCCCATCTCAGCCTCGGCCGCAGCCCTTTGCAGGTGTCGGCATACCGGGACCTGATCAACAAAGCCATCATGTGGAACACGACGTCGCTGGCCGCGACCATCGCGCACCCCGGCAACAGACCCAGATCAAACAGCCGCTCCGTCCACCACTTCATCACGAAAATACTCGACCGGGAAGAACGCCGCCACGCCGGCAGCGACCCGCACAGCGAGGACCTGATCTATCTGGGCGACCTGAACCTTCGCATCACAGCCTCGGCCCGGAGGGAAACATTTCAAAAGCCTCCCCTGGACCTTCGCCGGATCACCCAGCCCTGGCTCCGTGAGGGTTACCGCAACTGGCTGCTGACAGCCCTGCCCCGACGTGGCGACGCTCAGACCGGCTACCGCATCACTGTCCTCGCCGCCCAGGTCCTGGGTAAGGGCCCCGATCGAGGTAACGATCCGCGGGCCCTGGGTCCCGCGCACATGAGCGCGATCATCAACGCAATGAACCGGCAATGGCCACGCTACGGCGGCGCCAAGGGCGCTTTCCGCATCTGGCGCCATATCCTCGATACCGGGCATCGGACCACGATCTGGAACGAGGTCCCGCGCGGGTTCAGCTACAACCCCCGCATCCACAAACCGCCGACCCACCCAAGCACTTTCCGCGAGACCGGCACAACGGGCCGCGCAATCCCGGCTGCAGCGGTCGCTCACCTGCGCAATAATCTCCACGCCCTGACGATGTACGCGAACAGGGATATGGCGATCGCCATACTGGCCGTCCTTATCGATACCGGCCGCAGGCCAAGCGAAGTGGCCAGCCTGCGCAGAGACTGCCTTCAACGCGACCGCCACGGAGACTGGATCCTCCTCTACGACAACCACAAAGCCGGCCGGCCGCAACGAAGACTACCCATCCAGCAGGAAACGGCCAACGCCATCACCGGCTGGCTTGCCACGCCCACCGCCGCCCGGGCGTCAAAATCCCGGTGGCTCTTTCCAAGCCCCATGAAGGCCAGGACGGATCACCCCGCAAGCTACGGGCTGCTCCACGGTGCCCTGCGCCGCCTCATCCGTGACGTACAGCCGCTTCAGGGACCAGTCAAAGATCTCCACGGAACTCCGGTCGACTTCACTTTCGCCGGCCTCCGCCCCCATGATTTCCGCCACTCCTACGCCCAGCGTCACGTTGATAACGGCACCGCGCCCGACGAACTCCGCGACCTGCTCGACCACGACGACGTCCGCACCACCATGGGCTACTACCAGGTCAACGACAGGCGCAAACGGGCCGCGGCCGACCTGCTGGCACCGTTGACCTATGACCGGGCAGGCGAACGAATCGGAATGGCCGCCGGCCGGCGGGCCATGGCCTCGGTTGCCGTCCCGTACGGAGGCTGCACAGAACCCTCCAACGTCAAGGCCGGCGGAACATCATGCCCCATCCGTTTCCAATGCTCCGGCTGCACGTTCTACCGGCCGGATCCCTCCTACCTTCCCGATATCGAACGCCACCTCGTCGAGCTTAAAACGAACGCCGCCCAGGCAAGGCGCCTCCACGCGCCGCCGTATGCGATCGCGAACTTCGAAGGGCAGGTGGAAGACTTCCAGCGAATCGTCGACCGCATGCGGGCAGACCTGGCCCTGTTGCCAGAATCCCAGCAGACAGCCATCAGAACGGCCTCTGCCGTTCTGCGCTCCGCCCGGCTGATCGCGAAACCCGGCCAGCATCTACCCCTGTCCGTGAAAGACCCGCAGTGAAAGCCCGGAAGAGGCCTTCGACGAGCGCGATGGTCTCCGCCCGCCGAAAGGAAAGCGTTCAAAAACAGGCCAAGACAGCGTCGACTATCATCACTTTCCTGCTGGAAGGTACTCTCGTCAGCATCAGCGCCGTCGCCGAAGCCGCAGGCGTCAGCCGCAATTTCATCTACTCCCACGAAAGCCTGCTGCACCAGATCGAAGCCGGGAGGCAAACCCAAGCAGACCTCGGCGAAACCCCGAGGCAAAGGCGGCCCACGAACGGAGCACCCGGACGCGCGGCCCTGCTGACCGAGCTGTCAATGGCGCACGGAAGCATCAAACGACTCCGGCAAGAGCTCACCGACCTCAACAAAAGGCACGAGCACTGCCTCGGCGAACAGCTCCACGCATCGTCACGGACCGAACGAAGCGTGGCAGCTGCCGCCCAGGACGCGGAAACACGGCAGCTCACCGAAGAAAACCGACTGCTGCGCCAACAACTCGAGACACAAGGCCACCGCATTAGCGACCTAACCGACGAACTCATCGCCGAACGTCGAGCGTCGTACTAGATTTCCTCCGTGGCCGGTCCTCCTCAAATTCCGTGCCAAGGTTACCCCTGACGTGCCTTTGCATGTTCAGCAGTACTATTCGTGCATGACGCCCCAGCCTGTCGGGATGCTGTTGCTGTGAACGAGGAACCGGATGAGATCAGAGTCCGCCCAGCAGTTCGCCGCGCCGTGCGCGCATTCGTGTTCGCCGCCGTCCTCGCGGCGGCTGTCTGTTTGGCTCTGGGACTCCTGCCGTACTATCTCGTGGGGCCGCTGATCATAGGCTTCGTGGTGCCCCAGTTCGCCACGGCCGACCGAAAGGTTCCCTCCGATGTCGCCGGAGGCTTTACATGGTGGAAGCGGAGAGCACGAGGTGCCTTCTACACAGCCTGGTACGTGCTGATCCTCTTGACCGGCCTGCTCGTCAACTACACGTCCGCTGTCGGCTTGGGCTGGGGGACGCTGCTTATCCTCGGAATTATGATCTGGCCTCTTTGGGCTATCTTGCGGAAGCCTCCGCAAACTCCGTGGGACCCCGGGCGACTAACCAAATGATCAGAACACTGGCTTTCAACTGACCACAACAAACGTCCGGCACAGCGGATAAAGAAGCATTCGTTCGGACAGCCGTCCCAAGAAATTCAATACATGGATTACGTCAAAGACACTTCAACAACGGCAGGAAAAGCCGGGCGTCACTTTTCCTCAGATAACGACGGGCGCCTGGGAGTAGCCGAGTTCCTGGGTGATGTATTCCAGCGCTGCGGGCACTTCGGTGATGTCCACGGCCTGGTAGGTGATGCCCTTGGACTCGAAATAGGCCTTTGTCTTGTCGCAGTTCGGGCAGGCCGGCTTCGTGTAGATGGTGTACTCGGCTGGGGTTGAAGTCATTGTCAGTCCTGGGTTTCGTGTGGGTTCTGGTTGCGTTCGTCTGGGTGACTTTCTATCTCAATTTTACCAATTTTCATATGAAAAACAAGCAGTTTTACCCTTATTTTACGCGGATTTCGATCAACATTTCGTGAGGCTTTCGGGGGTGGCGTCCGCAGTTTCGGGACCCGTGAACAGGTGTCCAGGACTCTTGGGGGAAAACGCGAAGTAGCCCGCTGGGAATCCCCCTGCGCTTGAAGATCCGTGCCTAATTCCGGGCGAGCCTCCCGCGTGTGTCGGCCCTGCCGTCTGGGTGTGTGTTGTCCCGGCCCAATGCACTCATACATCCGTTCGTCGCGCGTCCGGAGATCGAGTCTTGGTCCATGGGGTAGTCCCGGTTCTTCTGCTGCCCTTGCCCCGGCGGGAGGGCGAGGCTGTGGCCGTGAGGCCGCGGAGATGTTTGTGGCCCGAGGAGCCGCGGTTTTGCCGCTGGCGCGAGAGGCGCTGTGTTTGAGGGTTTGCCGGCCGGGTTGGTTCCGCCGGTCTCTTTGGCTCTAGCGAACAACAGCCTGGTCACCCGTGAACTGCTCCGAGACCTGGGCGAGAGGGCGCATTCTGAAGGGGCGAACGGATTCAGCTACGGGCGTCTGCACGCCATCGAAGAACAGCGCGGATCCGACTCCCAAGCACAGTTCCTTCTCGCCTGGGCACAGTTCCGGCCCAAACCCCTGCACAGGAAGTAGATACTCCGACGGTTTTTGCTCTTGCCGGATCCGCCGGCACGGCGATGCCCCCATTCGAACGCACCTGCTGCGCGGGCACGCCCAGCTGATTCCCCAGCATCCGGAGTCATACGAGCCATCGCTTCTTGACCGGGTAACGCGGTGGGCGGAAACTTGGCAAGTGAATATCGAGGACGAATTGAAAGCCATCGACTCTGTGGTCGACCGCCTCGCCGAACGATTCCCGCATGTTCCACGCCTGAGCGTTGAAGAGACCGTCCGGGAGGAACACCAGGCTTTGGCCGGAGGCCGGATACGTGACTATGTCCCCGTTCTCGTTGAGCACGCAGCCAGGGCCCGTTTGTCCCGTTGAGCACGCGGCCAAGGCCCGCTCACTCAATCAACCGGTGCCAAAATGTGACAAGATGGGCCTCCACCTAAAGGCGAGGGACCATGAGCGACGTTGAGTTCGACACACTGGATGAGGCTGTGACATTCGTGCGTGAACGCCGGAAGGCACTGCACCTGACCCGCGCCCAACTGGCTGAGAACGCAGGAGTTTCACGCGAATTTGTTGTTGCCCTCGAACGCGGGCAGACGAACAACGAGTCCGGCCAGACTCTGCAGGTGCTGACGGCCGTCGGTTTCCGGATCCGCGCCTGATGCACGGCGCTTGCGCATAGCTAGACATCCAGCGCCGGTATAACGGTGGCAAGCGAAGCCTGCTTCGCCGGCGGTTACCGGTCCTGCGGGTTGTTGGCAGCGGGCCCCCGTGGCGGGTTCTCCCAGGGGGTGACGGGGTTGCCGATCCAGTAGCTGCCCGCGGGGACGGTTTCCCCGCGCATGACCAGGGACGCGGGCCCGACGGTTCCGCCGGCGCCTATCCGTGCTGCGGGAAGGATGACGCCGTGGGGGCCCATGGTGGCGCCCGGCTCGAGGGTGACGGTGTCGATGCTCATCACCCTGTCATGGAAGAGGTGGGTCTGGACCACGCACCCCCGGTTGACCGTGGAGTTCTCCCCGAGGGTCACCAGATCCGCCTCGGGGAGCCAATAACTTTCGCACCAGGCCCCGGATCCGATCCGGGCGCCGAGGGCCCGCAACCACCAGACCAGGGCGGGCGTTCCGGCGGCGGCCCTGGCGAACCAGGGGGCACTGACCATCTCAATGAAGCTGTCCACGACCTCGTTGCGCCAGATGAAGGAACTCCAGAGCGGATGTTCGCCGGGACGGATGCGGCCAACGAGCAGCCATTTGGCCGCGACGGAGCTGCCCGCGGCCACGGCACCGGCGGCTAGGACCACCACGGTTCCAAGCAGCGCCGCGGCAAGGTATCCGGCATGGACGGCGAGAAGATCAAGGACTGCCAGGATGCCGGCGGCGATGGCCGCGGTCAGGATCACCGGAGCCCCGCGGCCCAGTTCCCAGCAGGACCGGTAGACCTTCAGCCTCAGTGACGGGTTGAAGGTCAAGGCCTGGTCCATGTCCATCCGAGCCCGGCGGAGCCGGACCGGCGGGCTGCCCAGCCAGGACGTCCCGGATTTGGCTTTGGCCGGTGTCGCGGACAGGACCGCGACGAGGGAGTTCTTCGGGACGCTGCGCCCTGCCCCGGTCATCCCGGAATTGCCCAAAAACGCCCGTTTGCCGATCTTGGCCGGTCCGATCTTCATCCATCCGCCGCCGAGTTCGTAGGAGGCGATCATGGTGTCATCGGCCAGGAACGCCCCGTCCCCGACTGTGGTCATCGAGGGCAGCAGCAGCACCGTGGACGCTTCAACGTTCCGGCCGACGGTGGCACCGAGCAGCCGCAGCCAGACGGGTGTGAACAGACTGGCGTAGAGCGGGAACAGCAGGTCCCGGGCGATGTCCAGGACGCGTTCGGTCGCCCAGACCCGCCATCCGGTGAGGCTGCGGACCCGGTAGTGGCCTGCGGCCAGGCCTCGGCCGAGCAGGCGGACGATGACGGCGATCAGGATCATGTTGGAGAGGAACCAGATGAGAGCCGCTACCGGAACCGCCCACAGCAGGACCGGCCAGGCGGAGGAGAGTGTGTCCTGGCCGCGGACGGCCGCTATGACAACAACTGCCCCCGCACTCGCGGAGACGTACGGGATGGTCGCCAGCAGGGCAGAGGCCAGGGCGTAGGCGGGGAACCAGATCTTTGCCGATGCCCGGACTGGCGGCGGTGCGGGCCAGTCACGCTGCGCCTTGCCGAGCCGTTCCGCCGGCGAGCCGGCGAAACGCTGGCCGGCCCTGACCTTGCCCAGGACCGCCGAGCCGGGCGCGATTTCGGCCCCGGCACCGATCCTGGTTCCGGGCATGAGGGTACTGCGGGAGCCGACAGTGGCCCCCGGACCGACCCGGACCGGGCCGATGTGCACCAGGTCCCCGTCGATCCACCAGCCTGAGAGGTCCACCTCGGGTTCGATCGAGCAGCCCGCCCCCAGACTCAGCATGCCCGTGACGGGCGGTATGGAGTGCAGGTCCACATCCTTGCCGATCTTCGCGCCGAGCGCCCGGGCGTAGTACGGGACCCAGGGTGCGCCGGCGAGACTGACCGCCCCGGACAGGTCCGCGATCTGTTCGGCGAGCCAGAGCCGCAGGTGCACCTTCCCGGAACGGGGGTAACTTCCCGGAGTGACGCCGCGGAGCAGGATCCGGGCAGCGGCCGCGGAGACGGCCATCCGTCCCCAGGGGCTGACGAAGACCAGCCAGGAGGCAAGCACCCACCACCAGGACACCGTCGGGGCCAGCCGAAGGACCCCCGCGGAGGCGAGGACGTTGTTCAGGGCCATCAGATACGTCAGCCAGCGCATGGAGACCAGCAGCTGCAACGGGATCCCGGCGACGAGCTGGAAGACCCGGGATTTCCGGGCGGTCGGATTCACCGTGCGTTCCACGGCAGCGGCCGCTTCACTGCCGCCCTCGGGCGAGGACAACCTCGTCAGTTCCACCAACGCCCCGAGCCGGGGGCGCGCGTAAATGTCCGCCACCGTAATCGTGGGATACCGGACGCGCAGTGCCGAGACCAGCCGGGCCGCGGCCAGGCTCCCGCCGCCGTGGGCAAAGAAGTCAGCATCCAGGCTCTCCGGGGACGCCCCCAGGACATCGGCCCATTGCTCCACGATCCACCCGGACCGCTGATCCAGGTCCATGGCCGCCGTTTGTTCCCCGGCGGGGGCCGACTCCAGCGGCCAGGGCAGCGCATTACGGTCGACCTTGCCGCTGGTTTTGACCGGAAGGGAATCAAGGACGGTCAGCATCGGAATCAGCGCGGCCGGGAGCCGGGCGACCAGCAGTTCCCGAGCAGCGGACAGATCCGGTGCGGTGTCCGGCGCGGGAACCAGGTAGCCGACCAGGATCTGGTTGCCGGCGGCCGTGGTCTGCACCGCGGAGGCGGCCCCGTGGATGCCGGGCAGGGATTGGAGGGCCGCGTCGATTTCGCCGAGTTCGATCCGCCGGCCCCCGAGCTTGACCTGCTCATCGGCGCGCCCGACAAAGATCAGGCCTTCGGACTCGTAGCGGACCAGGTCACCGCTGCGGTAGGCCCGGTCCCAGCCCAGGGTTTCCATGGGCGCGTACTTTTCGGCGTCCTTGGCAGGGTCCAGGTAGCGGGCCAAGCCCACTCCGCCGATGATCAGTTCCCCGATCTCACCTTCGGCCACGGGGACGCCGACGGCGTCCACGACGACCAGGTCCCAGCCGTCCAAGGGCAGCCCGATCCGCACCGGGCCCGTCCCGTCCATCCGCGCGGCGCAGGCCACCACGGTGGCTTCGGTAGGACCGTAGGTGTTCCAAACCTCGCGTTCCTCCACTGCGAGCCGGGCGGCGAGTTCGGGCGGGCAGGCCTCGCCTCCGAAGATGAGCAGCCGGACCGCCTCCAGCGACTCCGCCGGCCAGAGCCCGGCGAGGGTGGGGACCGTGGAGACGACGGTGATGCCGTTGCTGATCAGCCAGGGACCCAGATCCATTCCGGTCCGGACCAGGGACCGCGGGGCCGGTACGAGGCATGCTCCGTTGCGCCAGGCCAGCCACATCTCCTCGCAGGAAGCGTCGAACGCCACCGACAGGCCGGCCAGGACCCGGTCCGAGGTGCCCACCGGCTCCGTCGGCAGAAAAAGGCGCGCTTCGGCGTCCACGAATGCCGCGGCGGAGCGGTGGGTGACCGCCACCCCTTTGGGCGTGCCCGTGGACCCGGAGGTGAAGATCACCCAGGCATCGTCCTCCGGTGTTGCCTGCCGGGGTGCCGGGAAGGGGCGGACCCGCTCCGGGGAGGTGATGATCTCACCGGCGCGCAGAATCCCGTCGACGCCGGCCTCCTCGAACACCAGGCGTGCCCTCTCGTCCGGGTCATCGGCGTCCACCGGCACGTAGGCGGCACCCACATACAGGGTGGCCAGGATCGCGATGTAGAGCTCGTTGGTCCCGGACGGGATCCGGACGCCGACCTTGTCACCGGCCCCGATCCCGGCCAAGTGCAGGCGCCGGCCGTACCCCTTCACCTCGCGGAGCAGCTCCGCGTAACTGAGCGAGACGCGCCCGTCGTCGAGCGCGGACGAGTCAGGGAACCGTTCTGCGGTCTCCTGGAGAATCCGAATCAAAGTGCGCGGCGGTGCAGCGTGGTCAGCGCGGGCCAGCTGCGGGCGGTGGGCTGTCACCGTCCCATTTTGTCCGACAACGGCCCTGGACGGGACCGTTCCCCGCTAATCGCCAGGCCCATCCCCGGATGTTACGACCGCCGCATTTCGCCGACACGGCCGCCTTTTTTGCAAGTCGCCTTGTGTCCGAGCCACCGATCATCCACACTGACTACAGATCCGCAGGAAAATGCTTCCGCCGATCCAGCCCGCCGGAGACTACGGCCAGCCACCGCCCCATCACAGAATGCCGGGCAACCCCTCTCGAACCACCCGCTTTCCGCCTCCCCGGGTGCGCCCGGCCCCGGAAACCTGTGCCCACGAAGAGTCCCGGCACATCCCGCCGAGAAAGAGACCACGATGATCAAACGCCACTCGGACGTCGTCCTGGAAATCACCGCACACGACCCGGACACCATCGAAAACGACCTGAACACCGCCGTCGACATCGCCCGCGAACACGCCATGCAGGACCGCCGCCACGGCATCCTCGTCACCCAGCACGGCTACACCAGCTACACCGTCGCGGTCAGCCGCGATGTCCCCTACGGGCAGACACACGAACGCCGCGAACAACCGACGAACTAAAGACGGCCACCGGCCCGGTCGACGTTCGCTGCCCCGTCCTCCACTGCCTCCGGGCAGTGGAGGACGGGGCAGCGTGCTTTGAACCCAGGGACGGTTACATTCACTGGAAAAAGTCAACCCACCCGGGCGGTTCGACAACGACAGTCTTCCCTTGACGCGCCTATTCTGATGACATGTCCCCGCCAGATGAGGTGGTCCCGGCTGTGCTTCGTCCTCCGCTGGAAGTCGCACTGGCGAAAGCCGTCAAGGGCATTCCGCCGGCTGCCGCGTTGCCCGGAACGATGTGTTTTGAGCCCAAGTTTGACGGATATCGGGTCCTGATTTTCCGTGAGGAGGGGCGGGCGAGCCTGTGGTCGCGTCAAGGCAAGGACCTGACCCGGTACTTCCCGGACCTGGAGGCCGCCGCGGCCGCGATGATTCCTGCAGGTTGCGTGGTCGATGGCGAGGCGGTGGTGTGGTCGAAGGGCAGGCTGAACTTCGAAGCCCTGCAGCAGAGGCTTTCAGTCGGCCGGGAAGGACTGCGGTTGATGGTCCGTGAGCTGCCCGCGAGTTTCGTCGGCTTCGATGTCCTAGGCGTTGCGGGACAGGACGCCAGAGGCCTGACCCTGGTGGATCGACGGGCACTTCTGGAAGAGCTGGCTACCGTCTGGGCTCCTCCCCTCTCGGTGTCCCCCCAAACAACTGACCGGGATCTCGCACTGCAGTGGTTTGAGGGCCTGGCCGGGGCGGGGGTGGAAGGGATCGTGGTGAAGAGCAGCATCCAACCGTATTCCGGTGGGAAGAGGATCTGGCTTAAGGCAAAGCATGTCTCGGAGCTGGATGTGGTGTGCGGCGCCGTCATAGGGCCGACCGACAGGCCCACGGAAATCGTGGCAGGACTCCCCATCAACGGCGAACTCCGGATCGTGGGCCGATCACCTCTGCGTGCCGCCGACAGCAGAGCCTTGGCAGGATGGCTCCGGCCGCCTATCGTCCCCCACCCATGGCCAGCCACGGTCAAGGGAACTACCCTTGACCGATTCAACCGCGATGCATCTCCGGTCGCACTCACACTCGTGGAACCAATCGTTGTCGAGGTCTCAGCCGACGCCGCATGGTCCGGCCGCTCCTTCCGCCACGCGCTGCACTTTCTCCGAATACGTCCGGAGTTGCTTCCTGCCGATGTGGAGTTCCCTGAGCACCTGACCCAATAGGCCTCAGGGGTGTTGCGCGCGTCACAGTTCATGCCTAGGCTTGCGTGGGCGGTCGCAGCGTCGCGACCGTCCACGAACGGCAGGAGCACCATGACAGACAAGCTCAACGTCCTGGTCCGTGTGGACATCGATTGCGCCCGCGCCAAGATCGCGGCCCAAGGCCGCGTGACGACGCAAAGCCTCCAGGCCCTCTATGTGGTCGTGAAACGCGCCAACGCCCTGATGGAAGGTCTGGCCCTGGAAATCGACGTGACACGCGCCAGGGTCGAGCCAGACGCTCTGGAGCAGCTGCGCGCCTGCTCGCAGTCCCATCACCTGCCCGCGCACATCGATCCGTTCCAGGCCGACTGCAGGCTCAGCATCCTGGCACCCGGGGATGCCTGCACCACCACGGTAAAGGTGGGTCTGGCGGCCTGACCCGTCCCACGCCGCACGTCCCGCATAACCAGCCGGCCGCGGGCCGGCGCCTGCGGGACCGTTGCGGGCAAGCCTGCCGTCAGCCCGAAGAGGAATACTCCCTCTCCGTCTCCGATGACTTCAAACGTGCCTGCCATGCTGTTGTCTCCCCCTGCTCATGCATCATTGCATCGACCCGTTGAATCACGGCCACTTCCGCACGCCGTCTCCGCCACACCGTCATGTGATGACACGGTTGAGGAATACCGCCCGCCCCGGCCGGCGTTGGTCCCCCCGACCCTCCGGAGGCGGCCCAGAACGACGCTGTCGCGGCGTCTTCGAGATGCAAGATGTGTGTCGTGAGGGGTGCGTCAAGCGGCAGGAACGGTAGAACTCCCCGCCCTCCTGAAGTGAGTCGCTGTCGATGTTGTGCACGTGCGGTTCACCGAGCACGGGACGCCCGGCCCCGTCGATGCGGGCGAACTGCGGGGCTTGTAGGCCGAGAATATCTACGGTTCGGAATAACGGACTCCACCAGGAGCGCGCCCGGAGCTGGATCCCGGTGACGTCCAGCTCCCGGGCCATCTGGGCGGTTAAAGGCCGGCTACTACCGCGCAGACGGGGCAGCACCGAGGGGACCTCGGTCGGTGGACCCGCAGGTCGGTGCCGCCGCCCCGGTCTCCGGTTGTTTCCAACTCACTCGGGGACCGGACCTTGGAAAACCTGGATGACGGCTCGCCCGGGAGATGGCGACACGCCGGGTTTTTTCTGTGGATGGCCTGGCGCCGGCTGTCCACAGCGGCGGGCGGCCGGGCGCGAGAGGCTGTGGGCAACCCGTGCACAAGCACCCCGGCCTCGAAGATGCGGGCCCCATGGCTGTCGCTCCTGGCTTCTAGGATGGATCCCCGACGTAGGGCGAGGGAGAAGGAGAAAATGGAGGATCAACGGCGGCCGCAGGCCAGCGTCTGGCAGATCGCGGGCGTCTGGATCGCAGCCGCAGCGCTGCTGCTGACAGCGGCTCGGATGGGTCTGGATCTGTGGCAACTGATCGGACATTGACCAGCTGGGTGGCGGGTGTTCCGCGCCGGCGGACGCGCTTATGATCAGGTGTTCGTCGTCATGGCACTCGGCAGAGTGGTCCTACTGGGCCTCATCCGGCGAAGCGGCGGCGCGCCTTCCAGGCGGCGCTGTCCCGATGACGGGCAAAGGTGCTGTATCGAAGAATCGGTATTCCCCCGCGGGAACACGGATTGTTCCGGCGGCCTCCGCTTTCTCCCGGATGAAGTCGCGGTCCTCCCGGGAGAGCACAACCTGCCCGTGCGGGTCACACGCAATGTCCCCGCGTGCGTCCTTGCTGAACTTGGCCGACATGGCGGGGGCAGGAGCAGACATGCCGGATTTTCCAGAAGCCATGTCCGGGTCCCGGAATCGAGCCGGTCCCACTCGTCTTTGATGCTCATGCTGGTGGATACCGCCTTCCTGTCTGGCCTTTCCTGAATGAATTCCGTCCAGATTACCCCTGACGTCAAGCCGATGACAGGACGCCCCTGCACATCCTCGGCGTGCCTTGTTATCGTTGGAAGGTCCCGCCTGGTCCCCCAATCAGGCGGGACCTTTCGTTCCCTTGGAGGTGTTCCGCTGCCAAAGGATCGGTGCAACGAAGTCCCTCTAGGAGGATCTGCATGTGCGGTCGCTACTCAAACGTCAAGGATTTGAACCAGCTGGGCCTGGAGTTCGGCGCGCAGTTGCGCGCCGGGGTCGGTGAGCCGGCGCCGAATCTGGACGTGCGCCCGACGACGCCGGTTCCCTTTCTGCAGGGCCGGCTTGGCGACGACGGGGTTGTGCGACGGGAGCTGTCCGTTGGCCGCTGGGGCATGATCCCCACCTTCGCCAAGGCTTTTGAATCCAAATTCGCTACCTTCAACGCCCGCAGCGAGGACGTTAGCGACAAGCCGACATTCAGGAACTCTGTTCCGCGGTGGCGGGCCGCGATCCCGGCGGCCAGTTATGCGGAGTGGAAGAAGTCCGGGCCAAAGAGGACGGACCCGAAGCAGCGCTATGAGATCGCGCCGGAGGACGGCGGGACCATCGCGTTCGCCGGCCTGTACGCGCCCTGGCGCAACGCCGCCGTGGAGGACGAGTCGCACCGGGATGCCTGGCTGTTGTCCTGCACGATCCTGACCATGCCCGCTCCCCCGCTGGGCTCCGGCCATCCTGCCCTCGCACGGCTGGGAGCGTTGCATGACCGGCTGCCGATCCCCTTGGCTGCCGGCACGATCGACGCCTGGCTGGATCCGAGGGACAAGGACGGTCTTGGCCTGCTGGACCTGGTGCGCGGTGAGGCGTACGACGTCGCCGCGGACTGGGCCCTCCGGCCCGTCGAGCTCGTCAAAGACGAGGACGGGCGGCAGCGCCTGGAAACGGTGGAAAACCCCGTCGTCTAAGGCCACCTGCAAGCCGCGTGGATCGCCCGTCGGGCATGTCATCCCAAGCCCCTACAAACACGGCCGGCACCGGGAATACCATGGGGGAAAGGCGCATACACGGCCCACGCTCGGGACACCCATCATGGCACCACGCAACGATATCGAAGACAGCAACCAGGGCGACCGCACCCCCGCTGCAACCACACCACGCCTCGGCCACCGCATCAGGGAAATCCGCCAACAACACCACCACCGCCACCACACCCTGACCCGCTACCAGGTCACCCACACCGCCGCGCATCCACCAACCGGGCGAGTACCGCTGGTGTCCGTGACCTCCGACGAATACCAGACACGCCTCTACACCAAGTCCCGCAGCACAGACCCCCGGGAACGCCTCGCCGCCGTCCGGGAGGCCATCGCCACCTCCCCCTGGACCTGGGAAGACCTGGCCGCCGACGGCGTCCGGGAATGGGTGGAGCCTTCGATCGAGGATGACGTCCTCCTCGCGGCAGCGCTCGAGTCCCTGGGAGACCTGACCATCGAGGAACGCCCCTACCTGGGGAAGTTCACCGCCGAACGGATCTACGAGATACTCACGAACGCGGAGGCGGCTTATTGGCGCCGGGCCGTCCCTTCCGGCCAGCAGGCTTGACGCCATCCCCGGGCCGGTTCTCATACCCCGGATCGTCAGCGACCGCGTTCTCGGTACGGAACGCCAGAATTGGTGGACCCGGCCCGGGACTGGTGCCGGGACTCTTTGGGGCTCCTGACCGGGTCCCGTTGCTCATGATGCTGCTGCCGCCCCTGGCAGGGTGAGGGCCGCGAGGTCCCAGGCGTTGCCGGCTTGGAGTGACATGCCCCGGGGGCCGGTGCGGCGGGTGGTGCCTTCGATGAGCAGCAGGTTCGTGGAGAACAGGATCGGCGGGTCGACTTTTTCCTGGGCGTCGCTGAAGAAGGTGGCGTCCACGCACCCGGTGCCGTCGTCCACGCTGATGAAGACAACGCGTTTGCCGCCGCGCATGGGCGGGGTCTGGGTGGCGACCCGGATCCCCGCGACGAGGACCCTGGAGCCGTTGCGCAGGTTCAGGAGGTCTTTGGCTTTGGTGACGCCGAGCCGGTCCAGGAGCGGCTGGTAAGAGTCGATGAGGTGGTGGGTGACATCCAGGGCCAGGATGTCCAGCTCCTCGCGGGTGATCTCCATGTCGCTCAGCTCAGGCACGTCGGCCGGTATCGTGGGTGCGTCGACCGCCGGGAGAGGGAGTGCGAGCTGGCCGGGGATGACCTGCAGCCGTTTCGCGGTCCGGGTCGCCTGGTTGCGGGCGGCCATCGCCGGGCGCGTCCGTTTGCTCCGCCCGGTGTAGAGGGTGTCCAGGGCGCCGACGAGGGCGAGGCTCTGCACCGTGGAGGCGCGTAGCCGTGCGCGTTCCTTCAGGTCCGCCATGGAGTCGAAGGGGCGTTCGGTGAGGATCCGGTGGATTTCCCTGGCCTGGATGCCTTTCACGTCGGCCAGGGACATGCGGATCCCGAGCCGCCCGTCCGGGGCGTGTTCGGTGACGTATTCGTCGGTGGAGCGGTTGATGTCCAGGGGCAGGATGGGGATCCCGAGGCGGCGGGCTTCGGCGACGAGCAGGCGTTTGGGGTACATGCCGGGGTCGTGGGTCCAGAGCCCGGCCATGAACTGGACCGGGTAGTGGGTTTTCAGCCAGGCCGACTGGAAGGTGGGTTTGGCGAAGGCTGCGCCGTGGGCGCGGCAGAAACCGAAGGACCCGAAGCCTTTCACGACGCCCCAGACCTTCCCGACCACCTCGGGCGTGTAGCCGCGTTCGGCGGCTTTCTCGTGGAAGTACTTTTCGAC
This sequence comes from Arthrobacter sp. KNU-44, assembly GCF_051843155.1. NCBI lineage: Bacteria > Bacillati > Actinomycetota > Actinomycetes > Micrococcales > Micrococcaceae > Arthrobacter > Arthrobacter sp. KNU-44. Next base: position 67,875 of record NZ_JBPXNG010000001.1, on the reverse strand, counting down.
GCCGGGGAGGCGGGTCTCGTCGGACAGGAAGCGCCGGAGTACGTCGGCGTAGGCGAGTCCGCAGCCGGTGAAGGTGTCGATGATGCGAATGAGTTGTTCGTGGAAGACCACGATGCCGTAGGTGTTCCTTAGGAAGGGTTCCAGGTCCGGGTGGAGCTGTTCGACGGTTTCCCAGCCGCCGCGGCGGTTCAGGAAGGGTTTGACCATGTCGGCCTGCATGGGGCCGGGGCGGAAGAGGCTGATGTCGGTGATCAGGTCATCGAACACGGCAGGCTGGAGTTTGCCGATGAGTTCGCGCTGGCCCGGGGACTCGATCTGGAAGCACCCCAGCGTGTGGGTGGACCTGATCAGCTCGAAGGTCGGTTCATCATCCAGGGACACGGCTTCAAGGTCGACGGTCTCCCCGGTGGTGCGCTGGATTTCGGCGACGGCGTAGGCCATGGCCGACTGCATCCTGACGCCGAGGACGTCGAGTTTGATCATGCCCATCGGGTCCATGTCGTGTTTGTCGTACTGGGACATGGGCAGGCCCATCCCGGACGGCTGCACAGGGGTGCGGTCCAGCAGCGAGGTGTCGGAGAGGATGACCCCGCAGGGGTGCATGGAGATATGCCGCGGGAGCCGGTCCAGGCGCTCGGTGATGTCCACCAGCAGGTCCAGCTGCCGGCTTCCCTCCACGCGTTCGGCCAGATCCCGGAGTTCGGGTTTCTCGGCCATGGCTTCGCGGAAGTGGGAGGCGGAGAAGCGCCAGAGGTTCTTGGCGATCCCGTCGATGTCGTCGGGGTCCATGCCCAGGACCATGCCGGCGTCCCGGGCCGCGCCGCGGGCCCGGTAGCCGGACTGCATCGACATCAGGGTGACCCGTTCCGGGCCGAAACGCCGGAAGATCTCATGGTAGATGTCGTGCCGTCGTGCGGACTCGACGTCGATGTCCACGTCGGGCAGGGTCCGGCGCCGGGTGCTCAGGAACCGTTCGAAGAGCAGGTCGTGGCGGATCGGATCCACAAACGAAATGCCCAGGGCGTAGTTGACCAGGGACCCGGCACCGGATCCGCGGGCCGCGGAGCGGATCCCCATGTCCCGGATGAGCCGGGCGACCTCTGCCACGGTCAGGAAATACGATGCGAACCCCAGATCGGCGATGGTGTCCATCTCCAACCGCAATCGCGACTCCACCACCTCCAAAGCAGCGTGATCAGCGCCCGTGTAAAGAGTGTTGACCCCGGCCCGGGCCCGTTCCCACAACACGGTGAGAGGGTCGCCGCTGATGCCGATGATGGAGGCTTCGGGCATGACCGGCACACCCCAGCCCGCATCGCCGACCGGGTCGATCCGGCACCGGTCCGCCAACACCTCAGTCTCGGACAACAGCGCTTTCGCGGCTCCGGCACCGGCCTGGCCGATTGCGGCGATCTCCGCGGCGAGGGCGTTCATCATCGAGGCGGGTTTGAGCCAGGCCTGGGCCGTGGGCTGGACCCCGGTCTCGTCCAGGCGCCGCAGGGCCCGGGCGGCATCCAGGATGTCGGCGGTGATCGCCCCGTCCGGGAGAACGTAGCGGACCGCGTTGCTCAGCACCGCGGCAACGTTGGCCCTGCCGGCGAGGCGGAGCATCCGTGTGGCGTGGGTGTGGCTGAACGGCAGCCCCGGTGCGGACAGGTGGGAGACGACCTCGACCCGCAACGCTTCCCTGGGCAGGTGTGCGAACCATTGTTCCATCAGTGCCATGCCGTCACCGCGGGCCCCGACCTTGAGTCCGACGTCGGACAGCGGCCCGAGAAGCACGGTCCCCACCGGTCCGGCATCGGTGAGAAGGTGCGCCGCGATCTCCGCCCTGGTCACCGCGACGGTCTTGCGGGCGTGGGCGGCCGAGACCAGCCGGCACAGCGCCGCATATCCGGCGCCCCGGTTGTGCCCGTGGGCCAGGACCACGACCCGCCCGCCCACGGTCCTGTCCTCGTCGAGGACGGCGAGCTCGACGCCGAGGATCGGATCGATCCCGGCCGCGACGCAGGCACCGATGTGTTTGGGGATCCCGTAGAGCCCGTCACGGTCGGTCACGGCCAGGGCGTCCGCTCCCCCGGCCTTCGCCGCGGCCGCCAGGGTGTCCGGCCAGTCCACTCCGTAGTGGGCGGAAAACGCCGACGCAACATGCAAATGAGCAAACATGATCTATCCGAGGATGCGCGCCAGCACCCAATCAGCGTCGTCGCGGACCAGCTCGAACACCCGCTCCGCCGAGCGCCCGCGGCCGGCAGCGGTGATCCGCCAGGTCTCCGTCTCGAGCACCTGCGGACCGATGCCCTTCTGAACGCGGGACTGCTCGACCCACCACGGCCGCCGGGTATAGAACCGCAGAGGCGTCTCCGTGCTCCGGTACTGCCGGTCCCGCCACTCAAAACCCAGAGGGCAGCCGTCCGGAGTGGTCCGCACTACCACACGCTCATCAACATCCAGCACTAGAACACACCTTCTAACAGAAAAACTATTAATAGAATATGCGTTCGACACTACGTGTCGCCACCGACAGTTTGAAGGAAGGACAAGGAATCACCGGCCTGACGCCTCAGTTCGAGTATCTGTCGGTCAGTGGTGGTTGTCGCCTCTACGCCCGGGCCATTTTGCCACGCGCTAACAGCCGCACCCCAGCGAGGTAAGGCCTGAGCCTCGTCCTGGACGCTAGCGTTGGGAATGCATGCCAACCGGTTGGCCAAAAATGGCCCGGCCCAGCCTGAATAGGATGCTTGAGTGGAAGTTACCTTGACCGTGGAAGCTAGCGACGGCGCGAGAAGTAAAGTCAGCGGCACCGCCGATACTTACGAACAGGCTCTTGCTGAAGCTCGGAAGCTTGTTCCGGAGGGCAGCAAAACGATAGTTATCCGAACGGACAACTACTAGGGGTGTCTGCGCAGAGCACAGTCGGGCCGAATGCGATGTCGTCCAGCTAAGCTGGCGATGAATTTTCACACGGAGGCAATGACATGGGCGTTTCAACCCGCTTTGGAGCCAAGACTCCCCGATTCCTTGCCTCCGCAGTGCTGGTGATCGCGGTGATGACGTCTTGCTCTATGGCACCTACGTCCGCTCCCGGCTCGCCGTCCACGGGTCCGGTCATTGGTCCCTCTGCTCCTACGCCTCAAGCCCCGGACGCGGGCAGCGGCCTTGTCACGCCGGTGCATGCGCGTTGTGACGTAGGAAACAAGGTCTTGCACTACCTGGCTAGCGGGGACAATGGTGGGGACCCGCAGCTTGATGTCCTGCTGTCCAAGTATGTCGGCGTCAGTCTGCCACAGGCCCGGGCCGTTGCAGATCAACAGATCCAACAGTGTGATGCGAACTTGTCCAAGCAGGAGGCTGCCCAGGCATCGGCCGAAGCTTCTGCCAAAGCAAAGGCTTCCCAGGCCGCTGCGGAGGCCCAGGCGTCAGCGCAGGCGGTCCAGGACCAGGCAGCACTTCTGGCGACCGAACAGAAAGCCTGCGCGGCCGCGCTCGGCGGACAGGTACGAGATGGTGGCTTCTTCGCGGACCTGTGCGTCTCGAGCAGCCAAGGCAGCACCACCGATGGGAGCCACACTTCCTGCGCTTATGCGGAGATACCATTCCAACCAGGCGGAACACTTACGAGCGCGGACCTCGCGAGCATCAGGAGCGGCTATCCGGGGTGCTTCCCCTAAAGCCACCGACATCATCCGACTGGAAATCGGTCGAAAATGACGGCCGAATCCTGGCGGGGCAGTTTAGCCGTTTCCGGCTATGAGGTCTTTCAATCCGTACCTTATGCCCTCCGCAGCTCCTTGGATGTCGGGGTAAATGGTTGCGTGGCTGTATGAATACCGGTCGTTCAGGATCCGCCGTATTTCGCGTTTGCCTTTCGCCGTGATGCGGATCGTGAAGGTAGGCGGGAGCTGTTTTGCTAGGTTTCTACCCACTGGTTTGCCGACATGCGAGAACCTGATGCTTATCGATCCGCCGGCCAAGCGATCCGCGATTTTCCATGGTTCTTTGCCTCCTGGCTTCAGAAAGTACTTGTCCAGATCCGGAGAGTCCAGAGGCACGCCGTCCAGGATGAAACCCGCGTTCTGCGCCGATATCCGGCTTTCATAAAGCGGGGGTATCCAGAACCGGCGCAGTCTTCCGGTTCCCCATAGACTCTCGCCCCTTTTTTCATCGCTCTCCATAACGTGCCAGAACGGGACCGCATAGCTGGCGTCAGCCTGGCTAATCCTGCTGCTCTGCTTCTGTTTCGACCGTTCCTCGTTGTCTTCCGGGAGAGTCGACGTTGCCAGGGCGAAAATACGGCAGTCCTTTTCGTCCGTCTCGCCGTTCGCTTCCGTAGCGAACCATGCTGCGATGAGTGGATTCCTGGAAACGTCGATTAGTCGTGTCGGCGCTCCGAAGTGCTGAAGCCTGGCAAAGGTGGACATGGCGCTGGAGTCGTCAAACCGCCAGTTTTCCCTGATGTGCCCAAGAATGACCATCTCTGCTCTCACCATGTCCGCTTCGGTTGGGAATGGCTCTTCTGTTCGATGTTCCTGATGTGGGGCTCGGACACCTCTTACCTTGCACAGCTCGCGGAACAGCGAGCTGTGCAACGGCCAGTCAGCGTCTCTTTGGCCACGCCACAGGAAACTGAAATCTGGGTTGTTATCCATTAGTTTCGCGGACTCCGACTGAAATTCCTCGAAGCTATCGACCGTCGTTTCCCATTGTTCGAAGTAGGTCGAGGACGTCGTCATTTCAGTTGAGTATGCCGTTGTCCTCAGAGCGCCCACACTTTTCAACGGGCGGTAGTGCAGTGAACGAGCAGCCGAAAGGTTGGAGAAGCCTGCCCGAAGACGCTCGTAGGTTCTCGCGAAAGTCTGCTCCGATGCACCGGAGAACTCAGGGAAATTCCTCAGCAGCTGCTCCCGCTCCTCCTGAAACCGCTTCGCTGCCTCCGCCAAGTCTGAAAACCCACCGGCATTCCTCAGCAGCTGCTCCCGCTCCTCCTGAAACCGCTTCGCTGCCTCCGCCAAGTCTGAAAACCCACCGGCATTCCTCAGCAGCTGCTCCCGCTCCTCCTGAAACCGCTTCGCTGCCTCCGCCAAGTCTGAAAACCCACCGGCATTCCTCAGCAGCTGCTCCCGCTCCTCCTGAAACCGCTTCGCTGCCTCCGCCAAGTCTGAAAACCCACCGGCATTCCTCAGCAGCTGCTCCCGCTCCTCCTGAAACCGCTTCGCTGCCTCCGCCAAGTCTGAAAACCCACCGGCATTCCTCAGCAGCTGCTCCCGCTCCTCACCGGCTTCCCTCGGAGGTTCCACCAATCCGGAATCTGATGTGACAGGGGGCGGGTCTTGTTCCATGTGGTCGCCGTCGGCCGGTTCGTCATCCTGATCCTTCATGAAGGCATTATCCAGCGCCGCGTACTGGTGTCTCACCTCCTTGGATATGGTCGGCCGACTCAAGCTGATGCCACCGACCCGTGTGCACCTAGGTAACGATCCGCCTGAGTGGAACAATTCGCGGGTCAAAAGTGTTCAGTAGAGCCGCAACACCGTCAGTACGCACGGCTGAGATCAAGGTCAGGATATGTTTACCTAGCCGGCTGCCAAAGGATCGGCTGCTGGGTGTGGGGAAGGAATGTGCGTTGACTCGGATATTTGACAACATCGCGGAGGGCCGGGCGATCGGTCCCGAGCTGGCTAAGTCGTTTGAGTCAATGGAGCGCTTGGATGTTGCCGTTGGATACTTTGATCTTCGGGGCTGGAGAACGTTTCAGGAAATCGTCGATGCGAAGTCCGAACAGCACACCAAGCCAGTGACCCGGATTTTGGTCGGCATGGTTCTAGCGGGCGCCGACCGGCAGCTGTTGGATGCACTCCAGTCGGACATGGCCCCTGCAGCCGTCAATACCGAGGTCGATAATTCGAAGGCCCGGGCCCGCCGCGATGAAGTCATTCGAAGCCTGCGCGAGCAACTGGTCAGGGGCATTCCCAAAGCCTCGGATCGGGAAACGCTCCAGGCACTCAAGCGCCAGCTGGACAGCGGCGCCGTAGAAATCAAGGTCCACACCCGACGTCCTCTTCACGGTAAGACATACATTTTCCACAGGCAGGACAACACAAACCCGATCACCGGATATGTCGGTTCATCAAATCTCACATCGGCCGGCCTGAATCGTAACTATGAGCTCAACGTCGACGTCCTGGACTACACAGCCGCGGCGGATCTCGCACAGTGGTTCGAGGACCGATGGAACGACAAATTTTCACTGAAGCTGACCTCGGACCTCATTGAACTACTTGAGGAATCCTGGGCATCCGACCAAAGGACGCCCTATGAAGTCTTCCTCAAGGTCTGCTACCACCTCTCAAGAGATGTCCGCGAAGGGCTCGCAGAGTACAGTCTCCCGCCATCCGTTCGGGACGAGCTCCTGGCCTACCAGGCAAGCGCTGTTCAGACGCTTGCCCGGCGCATTGAGACGCGTGGCGGCTCAATGCTTGGCGACGTCGTCGGCCTCGGCAAAACCATCACGGCCATTGCCACCGCGCTCATGCTGTATCTCGACCAGGGCTACACACCTTTGGTTCTATGCCCCAAGAACCTGGTGAAGATGTGGGAGAGCTACCTTGACGCCTATGAGATTCCCGGGCGGGTCATTTCCTACACCCAGGCTCACAAGGACCTGCCGGAGACTCGGCCGTACCGATTCGTCATCTGCGACGAATCGCACACCCTTCGCAATGACACGAGACGCGACTATCAGGCCATCAGGAAGTACATCGAAGACGCCTCCTCCAAAGTCCTACTTCTGACGGCAACCCCCTACAACCTGCGCTTTGAAGACGTTGCGAACCAGCTCGGCCTCTATATCGGTGACGACCAGGACCTGGGCATCGAACCGACCGCAGCGCTGGCCATCGACGACAAGATGTACGACAAAGTTGATGGGAAGATCCGCACCTTGGCCGCTTTCCGCCGGTCCGAAGAGGCTGATGACTGGAAACGACTGATGAGTGAGCATCTGGTCCGCCGGACAAGGTCCTTCATTCGCAAGAACTACGCACAGACCGAGCTCAAGGACGCCTCAGATGGAACTGGACCCGTAGAGCGCGAATTCCTCACCTTTTCCAACGGGCACAAGTTCTACTTCCCCGAGCGGAAAGCCATCCCGGTCAACCACACGTTCGGACCGAAAGATCCTGCGTTCATCATGGAATCAGATGACACTCTGGATACCCTTCAGAATCTGATACTCCCCCGCTACCGGTTGTCCGACTATCTGAAGAAAGGCCTTGCCTACACAGAGGACGAGAAAGACTTCGTTGATCGACTGGAGCGGGGTCGCGGCCATGTAGCCGGCTTCATCCGGACGAGCCTCTACAAGCGGTTGTCTTCCTGCGGACACGCTTTCATCTTGTCCCTGAAGCGCATCGTCGCACGCAACGAGCTCTACGCCTACGCAGTGACCAACAACCTCGACATACCCGTCGGCACGCTCCTGGAAAATATGCTCATCTCCGATAAAGACGAGGACATCGACGTCGAGGAAACGGCCGACACGGGCGCAATGTACAAGTACCTCAGGGTGAAAGCGCCGGCATCCATTGAATGGGTGGCCTCACGGCTTTTCTCAAACACACTCGTGGCCGCGCTGGAAAGAGATAACGAAGACCTGCGAGACCTCCTGTCCTCCTTCGGAGCCTGGACGCCCGAGAGCGACTCCAAAATGAAAGAAATCCTCGCCCTTGTGACAGACGTTCACGCCGACGAGAAAGTCCTCATCTTCACGGAATATAAGGACACCGCAGAGTACGTTGGCAAGGTCCTCAGTGCAGCTGGCGTGCAGAACGTCGGAGTCGCTTCGGGCGACACGGACGATCCAACCGCTCTGGCGAAACGGTTCTCACCCCACTCCAACAAACTACCTGGCCAGGAAGCAGCTGAGACGGCCACGGGCGAGCTCCGTGTTCTCGTCGCCACCGACGTCCTGTCAGAAGGACAAAACCTGCAGGACGCCCACATTGTCATCAACTACGACCTTCCCTGGGCCATCATCCGCCTGATCCAGCGTGCCGGACGTGTCGACCGCGTCGGCCAGGAATCGGACACCGTCAGCATCTACTCGTTCTTCCATGAGAATGTGGAAAATGTCCTCAAGCTGCGTTCCCGGATTTCCAGTCGCCTGGCCGCCAGCGCCCAGGCTTTCGGGTCCGACGAACAGTTCTTCGGATCGGCAGATGAGATCAGGGATCTGGATGAAGTTCTCTCCGGCAAATCGGACGTGGAAGAGTCCGACGACGACGTCGATTCGTCCTCCCTCGCCTTCGAAATTTGGAACAAGGCTTTAACGGATCACCCTGAACTGGCGGAACGTGTGATTGCGATGCCAGATCTGGTCAGTTCAACCCGCCCGCTCACCGATGAAGACATCGCCGGAGGGGTCGCGTGCTTTGTACGCGTGGGCGACTCAATGGACACTTTCGGCTTCGGCTCGGACCTCGAATCTCTCAGAATGCTCACTGGCCACGAGGCGCTCAGAGTCTTCCGATCCGACATTGACACCCCGACGGCCCCTGAACGCCCAGATCACTTGGACCTTCAGGAAGCACTTATCCATGGCCCCATGGCTCTGCAGACCGTCCAGGAAGGGCGTCTCCGGGGGGTACGCAAGCGTCTTTGGGCCAGGCTCGCCAACACATTCATTGAAGCCAATGACGACGCAGGCAAAGCCCTCACCGCCGTCCACAGGAGCCCGCTGACGAAAGAAGCCGAGCGCCGCTTCACGCGGGCATTCTCGGAGAAGTATTCCGATGCGGAATTCAGCGATCTCCTCGTCCTCCTGCACAGAGAGGGCCGCCTCGTCCTCAGTACCCAGGAACAATCAGATGCCATCCGTATCGTCTGCAGCATGGGAGTAGCCCAGTGACGTCCAAATTCATGACCTACGTTGACAATGGGGACTTCAAGAACCTCTTTATCGAGGAACTCGGTTGGGACCAGCCAACGGCCAAACCGATAACCGTTGAAATGCCCGACGGTTCCTTTGACGTGGTTCCCGTAGCGGGCTTCCACGGACTCCACGTATGGGCATGCGGCAGCCTCCCTGATCGGACCACTCAAGCTCAGATAGACCGCGAAGTGTCGGCAACGTCCACGGAACGGCTGATCATCTTCCACGACGGGAGCAAACAGGAGTGGCGCTGGCCCCGGTACAACAAGAACCGTGGCACGAACATGTCCAAGCTCCTCGTCCACGAGCACACAATCGGGAGCCAGCATTCAGCCCTTGAGCAGCGCCTTGAGAAGATCGCTCTGGACATTGATCACGAAATCACTTTGGTGCAGCTGCTCGAAAAAATGCGGACTGCCTTCGATGTGGAGGAATCCGAGGAGTCCTCCAAAGCCGCGAAAGTCATGGCGAAGCTCTACTACGAGCTTGAGTCTCATCTGCCTCAGGACGGCGCCGAAGCATCTGGGAACTTGCACAAGATATCCGTGACCTTGGCTAGGATCCTCTTCCTCGTCTTTGCCGACGACACAATGATGTGGGAGGAAGAGAATTTATTCCAGAACTTTGTCGCGTTCGAGACGGCCAGAGACGGTTCTGACCTTACCGCAAGTCTGGAGCAGTTGTTCGAAGTACTCAATACGGAGGAAAAGAAACGCACCGATGTTTCGGGTTACTTGGCCCGCTTCAAATACGTTAATGGTGGAATCTTCTCCGAAGAAGTCAAGCTTCCGGATCTCGGTTCGAAGATGAGAGAGCTCTTGCTCGAAGCCAGTCGCTTCGATTGGGGGAACATATCGCCGGCAATCTTCGGATCCATGTTCCAGGCAGTCAAGTCAAGGGATCTCCGCCGCGAACTCGGCGCACACTACACCAGCGAAAAGGACATCCTCAAAACCCTGAAGCCGTTGTTCCTGGACGAACTACACGAGGAGTTCGAGCGTGCCAAGAAACTCAAGGATCCGACCCGGCCGCTGAAGGCGCTCCGTGAAAGGCTCGGTCAACTGAAAGTTCTCGACCCGGCATGTGGATGCGGCAACTTCCTCATCGTTGCGTACCGCGAGCTACGCGAGCTCGAACTTCAGATAATGGAAGCCCTCCAGGAATACCGGGGAGATGATGGACAACGTTCGTTGGATGCAACCATCGACCTCAGGGTATCCATGACTCAGATCTTCGGAATCGAAATCGATGAGTGGCCGGCAAGAATCGCGGAAACCGCCTTACATCTCATGGATCGCCAATGCAATTTGCGGTTGATTGAGAAGTTTGGTCAAGCTCCGGAGCGTCTTCCTATATCGGAGGCTGCAAAAATCACGGTAGCCAACGCTCTTCGCATTGATTGGGAGGACATCGCTACCGCAGATGACAGCACAATAGTGGTCGGCAATCCCCCTTTTGCAGGTCAAAAAGAGGTCGGCAAGGACCGGAATAAGGTTCTGGACATGAAGTCAGTCTGGGGGTCGCTCCACCACGGTTACATGGACTATGTAACTGCTTGGTATAAGAAAGCGTCTGACTTCCTTCGGCACACAAACTCGTCTTTCGCTTTTGTGTCGACAAGCTCGATCTGCCAAGGGCAGCCCGTAGCGGCGACATGGCAACCGCTCTTGGATGCTGGGTGGGGTATAGCGTTCGCCCATCGACCCTTCAACTGGGTGTCTGAGGCATCGGGAAAAGCCGGAGTCCACGTCGTCATTGTCGGTCTAAGCAAGCGGAGCAATATCAGGGAGCCTCGGCTCTTCGACTACCCGGCGTCCGGCAAGGGAGAGGCGGAGGAGCTATCAGTTTCTCAGATCAATCCGTACCTTCTCGAACTACCCAACATAGTTGTGCGATCTTCCAGTAAGCCCGTCTCCAAGATGACCCCATCGATGACAGTTGGGAGCATGCTTTGGGACTTTGGGCATCTGGTTGTTGGGCCTCAGGAGCTCGCCGAGGTCGAGTCTGATCCAATCGCGAAGGAATATCTGAGGCCATTTTTGTCGAACACTACACTTCTCAAAGGTTCCAAGAGATGGGTCTTGTGGCTGGTCGACTCCAGCGAAGCCGAGAGGTCTGAGAGCCCTGTCTTGAGGGACCGTCTTGAACTTGTTCGTAAAGCTCGTCTAGGCAGCTCTGACAAGGAAGCCAATGCAAAGGCAGCGACTCCACACCTTTTCACGAGTATCCGCCAACCTGTCGCCTCTTTCCTCGCCATACCTAAAGTCACCGGTCATAACCGCGAATACGTCCCGGCTGCTCATGGCTCACGGGAAATGATCGTGAACAACACGCTATTTACCGCCGCCGACCCTGACGGGTACATATTCTCGATCGTGTCATCGCGGATGTTCACGACATGGCAACGTCTCGTCGGCGGTCACACCCGGGCCGACACGAACTTCTCGAACACTCTGGTGTGGAACACATTTCCGATGGCATTTCCGGACGAGTCCTTTCGCAGTGCAACAATCGCCGCAGGTGAGAACGTCATTTCCGTCAGGGCACGGTACAGCAGTTCCACTCTTGAAGCACTCTACGATCCTGCGCGAATGCCGCCAGGGCTCAGGGAAGCCCATCAGGCGCTTGACGACGCAGTGTATGCGTGCTTCGGCATGGCGAGCCATGCCTCCGAAGAGGAACGACAACGAACTCTGCTCCGGTCCTACGAAGACTCACTACGACGCCAGCCGTCACTGCTCTGACGATGTGGTCGGGCCTCCGTTGGCAATGGCATGGAACGCAGATTGCCAACGGGACCCAATCACAGGACTCCGAGCCATCCGCTGCTTTGGAGATGACCATTCCGGGCCTCGTGGTGGTTAGACACCCTTCACGCGGCTCAGTTGTCTCCGGCCACGGCCGTTGCTGCAACTGGAATAAGCATGGAAACCACGGCTTCCGTCAATTCGACGCTCTTGGCAGCTCTGTCCTCAGAAATGCCCTGCTGCTCACGAACCCGATTGACGCATTCGCGTACATATGACAGGGCATCGTTCAGCGTAGGTCCCTCCAACATGAAGTCTTTTTGCGCTAGGTACTGAATCATCGAGGGACTGTAGATCCTACTTCGGTGCGTCCTTGCGATCGCTACCATCGAGACATAAAAGCGCGCGTTGCTGCGTTCGCTCGTTGAAACGTCATCACGCTGCTTCAAGTAGGCGTCCACGGACTTCTGTGTTCGGGCCAACCATAAGTATGTGCTGAGGTCAAAGTTCTCCGAGAAAATCGTCTGGTAGTCCTCGTTCTTGCGAATCAGAGTAGACGGTCGAGCTCGGGAATTATGTGGCTGTGAAAAGCCGATTGCCATGACTGACTGTGCAAGGTAGGCAATGCTGACAATCCGCTCAACGTTCTTGCCCGAGTTCTTGTAAAAGTTCTTTCTCCGGTCGTAGTACCAGCCATGGGCCAGAAAATAACTCTCAAGCTGCCGTTGAATCTTATCTGTAGCACGAAGCGATGCGTCGGAGACCTGGGTCTGGCTGTTGGTTGCCCTGATGACTTGATCGCGGACCTCCGGATCATCCGTGGACAGAATTCGTACAAGCAGCTTTCTTCCTGCCGAGATTTCTGAGACTGCAGTCTTTTGCATTTCATGATGGATGGTGTGAGACGTTTGAAGGCCATTGACAATCTGGACATCATCAAGGATGAACTCATTACCTGCGGTTGTGACCTGACCCGAGCAAAGTATGGTCACGCCATTGTTCAGCCACCAGAAGTCAGGGGCATCGCGGTCCCCGAGCGATTGGGCGATTTCCCGGTTCACCTTCACACCCTTCTGATAGTCACGAACGTTCCAGTCGAAAATGTGTCGGAGAAGGCTGCCATCGGATTCATCGCTGATGAATTTGAAGTAGTCGGCTACTCTTACCAAAGCCAGATGACTGTCACCATCATTTTCGTGCTTCTCAAAGCGAAGCCTGAGCGCATACGAGGGAACGGTTTCGTGTGCAGCCCATAGTTCCTTGGCGCCAAAAAAGTCAAAGGTCACGGCCGCGCCTACAAGATGCCGCGTCATAAGACCGCAAAGTTCAATCCCCTTGCGGTCAACTCGCGGATTCACCTGGGTGACGTCACCCAACGTCGCGTAGACGACGACGGCCTTCAGTTTGACCCGGCGCGTAACTAGCTTCTTCCAGGCCCGACGGAATATATCGAAACGAGCAAGCAATTCCGGGGCGTAGAGAGTCTCCAGCAACGCCAAATCGGGATCGAGTTTGAGTAGCCGGTCCAGCGATGAGGCAAGCTTGTCGATAGCGGTCTCCGCGAACGATGATTCTTCCTTCGCCTGCACGATGTACAACGTCAGGGATTGATCCCGTGGAAAGTCACCCGGCTTGGTGTCTTCGGAAAGCAACTCATCGTCTTCATCAATTACTTGTTCACCGAGCACCGTATAAACGGCGTCTATACCACCATCCAGGGCACCGCCGATCCTGCCGGCCTCGATCTCTTCAGATGAAAGCTCCAAGGAGTGCAAGACCTTTTCTGCGGCAAAAAGCTCGAAAGACTCGGAGCGCTGAAGGTTCTCGCCGTTTGCATCCATCCACTCACTGAATGCGGTATTGACGAGCGCAACCTCGTTTGATGACAAGTGTCCTCCAATATGAGCCCCAACGTTTCGAAATCCACCTTAGTGGCTAGCAGCGACACCAGTCCGAGCGAACCCGCCCATCGACTTGGATATCTCTTCCGAACCGTCTCACTTCCTTGGAACTGGGACGGTCTGCCGCTGGCCCTCCCCCGCCAGCTGAACGGTCTGGATCCCACGTAACCTGGACGTCCCAAAAGCTATTCCAAAAGTCGCGTCTCATTCCCGTGTGCGGGCCCGATTTTCGATACGGTCCGGCGTTGACTAAGTGTCCCGTTTGGGGAACGTTGACCGCGACGCCACCAGCTGGGAACGGATTGGGCCTCCAAGGCTTGGCCGCGGAAATCCGCAGGCAGTTCGCCGTCAGCTCAACTCAGTGCGACAAGGAACGCGAGGCCAGCCAGCACAAGCGACACCGGGGCCATAACGCGCCTTTCGTACTTGCTCTTTGACGCAAGGTTGGGCAGCACGCTGAGTAACAGGTAGGTCGCGATCACCCACATCGCGACCACGGCAACAAAGGGCACCGGGAGGATCGAAATCAAGGCGGCGCGATCCAGAGCAAATATTGCAAAGATCGCGTAGACCACGACTGAGACTGCACTTCCGACACGGAGCCGCGCCGGAAGCACCGGGTTTTGGCCTCCCCAGGCGAAACGGCCAAAGGGAAGCCCGATGACGAGCAGCAACTGGAATACGGCAAGGACACCGAGGACCGTGCAGAATGCTAGGGGGACTTCTGGCGTCATGATTTGAAGCCTAGCGGGTCGGACAAGCCGGTCGTTCAGCGGCGCAAGCGCTACTCAAAATTTGTGACGGTTAACTGAGAATGGCGGAACGGGCCATCCGGTTTCGTCCCGGCCGAAGCTACGCGTCAGCATCAGGCGTCGGCCGTCCATTCCAGCCACAACGACCACCAAGGCCTCGTCACGATCGGCCCTGATGAGTTCACCGCGTGAAACGATGTGCTTATGGAGACTCCAGGGACATTGGACGCGCATCGCCTTGGTGACGAACAGCCCTCCGAAGCGGACATCGATCTGTACCGCGTGCTCAGCGCGGACATCTCAGCCGGCGTCGCCGTGGTTTCCACATCGCTGCACAAGCGCGACTACGCAGCAACAGTGACTGCTTTTCTCTCCGTCTCCTATGATCCGCCGACGATGCTTGTCAGTCTCTACGCGGGCTCAGGCATTGGCGAAGCAATTGCCACGTCGGGTACGTGGGAGTTGAGTCTGCTGCGCAGCAAACACCAAGGCTCGGCGGATTGGCTGGCCAGTCCAGGGACCCCCGTTGAGGGCCTGCTGGCCCAGGTTCCCTACCGCCGTGGCCCCGCCACCGGATCGGTGATCCTCGACGGATCGATCGCGTACTTCGAGCTGCGAACGGTTGCCATCCATCCGGCGGCAACGCATCTGCTCATCGTCGGAGAGGTACTCGCGATGGGTAGTGACGCTCCAGCGGCGGAAGTACCGGACCCGCTCATACATTTTGCTTCTGCCTACCACCGGCTGGCGCCCTAGAAGTCACTCACAAAGGCGGCGAAGACCACCGATCTCCCGGGCTGCGACCGGGACCGCACCCGGCACCCCGGCCTGGATCCAAACCCGCCATTGCCGGTGGCACAGCGGCACCTCAGATGGCGGATGGGTCCAGTTCGGCCTCTTATGGCATTCACGTCGACGGAGCGTCCAACTAAGGAGACCCACCATGGGTTTGGGTAAGAAGATCCATAACGCTGCCGGGAAACTTCCCGGCAAGGGAAAAGAGACAGCACCCCGGCTGGATCCCCAGGCGTCATGGACTCCAGTGAGGTGAGACACGCCGGACTTCAGCCCGCCTCGACGGTGGTCAGCCGTGGTTTCCCGGTTGGCTCGCTGTCGGCAGTGCGTCCGGGATCCGAGGTTTCGTGTTTCCCGCGAAGGTGAACTGCGCGTCATCGCCCTCGCCGGCAACGTCGACCGCGATGATCTGGCCGGGCTGGATTTCGCCGAAGAGGATCTTCTCGGACAGCTGGTTCTCGATTTCGCGCTGGATGGTGCGGCGCAGCGGCCGGGCACCCATGGCGGGATCGTAGCCGCGGGTGGCCAGGAGTACCTTGGCCGCGGTGGTAAGTTCGATGCCCATGTCCTTGTCCGCCAGTCGCTGCTCCAGACGGCCGATCATAAGGTTCACGATCTGGATGATCTCGTCCTGGCTCAGCTGGGGGAAGACGATGACGTCGTCTACGCGGTTGAGGAACTCGGGGCGGAAGTGCTGCTTGAGCTCCTCGGTGACCCGGGCGCGCATCCGGTTGTAGCCGGTCTGCGTGTCCGTGCCGGACTGGAAGCCGGTGGCCACGCTCTTGGAGATGTCCCGGGTGCCCAGGTTGGTGGTCATGATGATCACCGTGTTCTTGAAGTCCACCACCCGGCCATGGCTATCGGTCAGGCGGCCGTCTTCCAGGATCTGCAGGAGTGAGTTGAAGAGGTCCGCATGGGCTTTTTCCACTTCGTCGAACAGGACCACGGAGAACGGACGGCGGCGGACCTTCTCGGTCAGCTGCCCGCCTTCGTCGTAACCGACGTAGCCCGGAGGGGCACCGAAGAGACGCGAAACCGTGTGCTTCTCGGAGTACTCGGACATGTCCAGGGTGATCAGTGTGTCTTCGTCACCGAACAGGAACTCGGCGAGGGCCTTGGCGAGCTCGGTCTTGCCGACGCCGGTGGGGCCGGCGAAAATGAACGAGCCACCCGGACGTCTGGGGTCCTTCAGGCCTGCACGGGTGCGGCGGATCGCCCGCGACACCGAGCTAATCGCCTCATCCTGGCCGACGACGCGCTGGTGCAGCTCCTCTTCCATCTTCAGCAGACGGCTGGATTCTTCCTCGGTCAGCTTCAAGACCGGAATGCCGGTGGCGTTCGCCAGCACCTCCGCGATCAGTTCCTCATCAACTTCGGAAATGCCGTCCATGCCGCCGGTCCTCCAGTGGCGTTCCTTCTCTCTACGCTGCACGATGAGCTTCTGCTCCTGGTCGCGCAGCGCTGCAGCACCCTCGTAGTCCTCCGCATCCAACGCGGACTCCTTCTTCATTTTCAGCGCAGCGATGCGCTCGTCCATCGCCTTGAGCTCCGGCGGGGCGCTCATGCGCCGGATACGCAGGCGGGCGCCGGCCTCATCGATCAGGTCGATTGCCTTGTCCGGCAGGAAGCGGTCCGAAATGTAGCGCTCGGAGAGATTCGCGGCGGCGATCAGCGCCCCGTCGGTGATGGAAACCCGGTGGTGCGCCTCGTAGCGGTCACGCAGGCCCTTGAGAATCTCGATGGTGTGAGCCACGGAGGGTTCCTGGACCTGGATCGGCTGGAAGCGGCGCTCCAGCGCGGCGTCCTTTTCAATGTGCTGGCGGTAGTCATCCAGCGTGGTGGCACCGATGGTCTGGAGCTCGCCGCGGGCTAGCATCGGCTTCAGGATCGACGCCGCGTCGATCGCACCTTCGGCGGCGCCGGCACCCACGAGAGTGTGGATCTCGTCAATGAACAGGATGATGTCCCCGCGGGTGCGGATCTCCTTGACGACCTTCTTCAGGCGCTCTTCGAAGTCACCGCGGTACCGGGAGCCGGCCACCACGGAGCCCAGGTCCAGGGTGTAGATCTGCTTGTCCTTGAGGGTCCCCGGGACGTCGCCGCGGACAATCGCCTGGGCGAGGCCTTCGACGACGGCGGTCTTGCCGACGCCGGGCTCACCGATCAGGACAGGGTTGTTCTTGGTGCGGCGGGAGAGGACCTGCATGACGCGTTCGATCTCCAGCCCGCGGCCGATCACCGGGTCAAGCTTGTTCTCTCGCGCAGCCTGGGTCAGGTTGCGGCCGAACTGGTCCAGGACCACGGAACCGGCAGGGGTGCCTTCCGCCTGGCCCGGGCCCTCACCCACGCCGGTGGTTTCCTTGCCCTGGTAGCCGGCGAGGAGCTGGATGACCTGCTGGCGGACCCGGGTGAGGTCGGCCCCGAGCTTGACGAGCACCTGCGCGGCAACGCCCTCGCCCTCATGGACGAGGCCGAGCAGGATGTGCTCGGTGCCGATGTAGTGGTGGCCCAGTTGCAGGGCTTCCCGGAGTGCGAGCTCCAGCACCTTCTTCGCGCGCGGCGTGAAGGGGATGTGGCCGGACGGGGCCTGCTGGCCCGGGCCGATAATCTCCTGCACCTGCTCACGCACGCCGTCGAGCGAAATGCCCAGGGACTCAAGAGCTTTGGCGGCAACGCCCTCACCCTCATGGATCAGACCCAAGAGGATGTGTTCAGTACCGATGTAGCCGTGGTTCAGCATGCGTGCCTCTTCCTGGGCAAGCACAACTACTCGACGGGCACGGTCCGTATATCGCTCAAACATTTCGCCACACTCCTGGCTGCCGCCTATCCTGATGCTACGTCGCCGCGGGCCCTCATGGTGTGTTCGCCGAGAGGCAGGATATTAGAGCGCCAGGAAGGCAGACCAAGGTTCTCGAAACCCTAAGCTGTATGAGCTCTGCGGTGTGACTTTTTGTTGGGAATGGCGGTTAATTCACAGTTGGGAATGGCGGCTTCGGTGTCGCGTATGCGGAACGCCGAGCGGGCGGCCCTGAGCCGATAGCGGCTTTCAGCCTCTGCACATGGCAGAGGCTGAAGTTGGCGAGGATCCCGCAGCTGGACCAGCTCCTGGCCGGCTCGCAGTCTCACCATCTGCCGGCACATGTCGGGGTGTTGGTAACGGTGCTGTCACCAGCCGCAATTAGCACGTTCGCCTTTCGCGGGCGCCAAAGCCCGCTGGCACCCCGCAGGTCTGATTCAAGCCGTTTTTCCGAAGACGAATGCACGAAATGTCCAACGATGGCTGCACGCCGGATGATGATGTAACGGGAACTTAACTCCCTGTCCTTAGGTACTGGTAGAGGGTTTCGCGGCTGATGCCGAAGTCGCGGGCGAGGCTGGTCTTCTGTTCACCGTTGCCGGCCCGCTTCCGAAGCTCGCTTGCCTGCTCGGGCGAGAGTGCTTTCCTGCGTCCGCGGTATGCTCCGCGTACTTTGGCCAGAGTGATCCCTTCGCGCTGGCGTTCTCCGATCAGGGCCCGCTCGAATTCGGCGAAGGCACCCATGACGGAGAGCATCAGGTTCGCCATGGGGGATTCTTCGCCGGTGAAGACCAGGTGCTCCTTGAGGAACTCGATCCGCACACCCTTCTTGGTGAGTTTTTGCACCAGCGAACGCAGGTCGTCCAGGTTCCGGGCAAGACGGTCCATGCTGTGCACGACCAAGGTGTCGCCGTCACGGATGAACGACAGGAGCTCATCGAGCTGGGGGCGTTTCGTGTCCTTGCCCGAGGCCCTGTCAGTGAAGATCCTGTCCAGCTGAATGCCCTCGAGCTGGCGCTGAGTGTTCTGGTCCAGGCTGCTGACCCTGATATATCCGATGCGCTGCCCGGCCATGATGCATTCCTAACGAAGAGTGTCAGGTTGAACCCTAAGACCCCCGACTGCAAGTGTCAATAAATAGTACCACCCACCCTAGCCTGACATGTGTGAATTGCGGAGATACGTGGCGGCACTTTCGCGGGGCTATATGTCGCAGCAGGGCGCAGAGTCCGTCTTCAAGTGCCGGCTGTCGCTTCCGCTCCCGCATGTTGCCTGCCCATTGATTCCCAGTTCTGGCCCGTCGTGCAGTCAGGAACCGCAAGCGCCGGAGTCGTTAGTGGGATCGAAGGGGGTCAGCGTTTTCTTTATTTGTTCAGTGGGACAAGGTTGCTCCGGTCCGCACCGAGGTGACGACGTCGAGAATGGCTTGGGTGGTGATTGCTGCGGCGTCATGGTTAGTGATGAGTGCCTCATGTGAGGCAGAGCCGATAGTTTTGTGGACGCTGTTGGTGGAGAGGTTCGCTAGTTCGTTCTGCGCCGCGTCATGTTTGCTGTCGTTGCCTATTCCCGCCGTCAGGACGACAAGTGGCTTGTTTGAAAGATTCCGCAACGCCGTAGCTTCTTCCATTGACGTGTTTGCTTGTATGTACTCGTCGAGTGTGCTGCGGAGGTTGCCCGGGTCGGCGATAGCGGCATGGACTTCGTCCCGTGCCCGCGGCGGCAGACTGTCGACATCCTCGAAAGAGGCGTACGAACGAGCAGCACCGGCGCGGCCGATCGTCGAGATGAGGGTCGCGATCCGGCTGAGAACGTTGTAACCACCGCGTGCAGAACCTGTTGGCGTTACTGGCGCCGCTGCCCGGTTGGTTGCATCAATCAGCACCATGCCCGCTACCTCATCAGGGTAGTTGGCGGCGAAGGCCTGAACGTAGAGACCGCCGAAGGAATGACCAGCCATCACATATGGTCCCGGGATGTTTGCGTTGTGCAGCAAGGTGTGCAGATCGGTGGCTATCTGCCTGGCATCCTGGGCGGTGTCGGCGGGCTCGCTCCAGCCCCTGCCGGCCCGGTCATAGACGCATGTCCGTGTATCGGAGGAAAGCGCTTGGGAAAGCAAGGCATGGTTCGAGGACATTTCACCAGCTCCTGGCTCCAGAACCACGGTCGGGTCTCCCTTGCCCGTGCAGTTGAGATGCAGCCGGTAGCCGCCAACGTCGACCAGCTGACCGGGCATGGGGAAGGCTCTCGCATCAGCCGCTGCGCCCAGGGTCTGGTAGGCGCCGCCGATCGAGGTGAGGGCCAGCAGCGCGAGCAGGGGGTAGACCAGCCAGCCTCTGCTCCGGCTTCGAAGTTGCTTGCGTGCGCGGAAAAATATCCAGATCACTAATACCAGCAGGGCGGGCGGCCACACCCAGCTCAGCACCTCATCCACCGGGGTCCCAAACAACACCAGCAGCACGCCCGAGGTTCCCATAAAGAGCGCAGGAGCTGCAGCCCACGGCTGCGGCTGCTCGGTGAACCGTACTGATAGGAGGGCCATCAACCCCCAGCCCACCGCGAAACCGCAGAGCATTGCGCCCATAATCTCACTCTCCCCCGGCCTGATGAAGGGGGCAGCCACGAGGAGCGCAGCAGCGATCAACCCGGCAGCCAATGAGCCGGCCACGACCCAACCGATCTGCCATTTCGCTCCGCGGCCCTGGCCGCGAACATGTTGTGGGCCGCTGGCTAGGGGGCCCACATTGTGTGGGGGCGTTCTGGGAGTGGTGGCCACGGTGGGCTCGATTCCATCTATTAGGGGGGTGGCGTGGACGGCTTAGGTTTCGGGTAATCGTTACCGCTTGACATCAGCAGTAGCCAGAAGCAGTCGATTCAAGCCCTCAATGCTGGCGCCAATGAGTCTGGCTCCCTTTGACGACCGGAAATGGTGCGTTAGCAGCACAAGAAGATTCTCCTGTTGACTGAGCGGTGGTACCTAGGCGGGTACGCCGGGAACGCTGCTCATAATCCCGAGCATCCCGAATCCGCATTCGCTCGTGGCGTCATGTCGCCGGGGCGAATGGTGTGATCTGCCTTTGAGCAAAGGGTGAGTTGAATCCCTTGGTCAATAGCCAGATCGGCAAGAGTGCGACCTCGAATAGTCCGCCCGGGATCAGCAACAGCTGGCCGGCTCCGCTGTTCATGTCGAGAACGCCGAGGAGGTCAAGCGGAACTCCGAAGGTGAGGAGGAGGTACCCCAGCAGGCCAATTGCGGCGATCGGTCGCGGGACCAGCCGGGCGACGTAGAGCAGGTAGGTCAGGACCAGGCCGCCGAGACCTGTGGGCAGGTAGACCCACAGCATGTAGTTCGGGACAACGTGAAGCTGGGTCAGGAGATAGACACCGCACCCGGTAGAGATCGCGAATTCGACAATCCGCAGTATCGGGTACCAAATGGCCAGTTCTTGGTTGACCTTTCTCAGGATGGGGTACATCAGCAGGCCGATGCCGAGGACGGCGAGGGCCGAGCACAGCGTGAACAGCACGCCTGTCATAGGCGTTTCCGTTGCGGTGCCTGCACTGACGACGCTTTGGATTAGCACATTCCCGATAATGGCAGTGAGCATTTGAACGATAAACAGAGTGCCTACGATGACTGCGATCCTTCTTCGTGACATGACGTCATTTCCTTATGTTGGTTGTTCAGCAGACCAGGGGCGCGCCGCCGCGGGGCGCACGGTGAGGTCCCGTCGGAGGGGAAGTTCATGGCGGAGCCGAGAAGCGGACCGTTGCGGGGGCCGCGCGGTGACGTGATCGGCCGCCGCAGCGTACGCGAGCCGGTTGAGCAGAGCTCCGTTCATTGCGGTGAATCCGGCCGGCTGTGATGGGAGCCCTGCAGCGGTCAGGCGAGGCGTCCGGGCGACGCTCCGGATGAGCAGGTGAGCCAGGAGCGGTGCCGGAGGTAGTTCCCGCCGTCCCACGACAAATCCCAGGAGGGTGTACGCGGCAATGACGGGTCCGGCCCGAAGACCAGTCGAGGGACGAGCAGAAGTGTCTGCCCGGGGGCGGGACGAGGTCGAAAGCGCATCGCCGACAGGAGAGCAGCGAGCAGGCCGGGGGGACAGCCTGCCGCGTTTGCCCCGGTGCATGTTCTGGTAGTCATTCACTGAAGTGACTCCAACCCGACGAGTTTCGCGCTCAGCTGCCAAAGCAGTCTGGCGGCGGCGTTGTCGTAGCTTTGTTGGGAAGATTTCCTGGCTTTGCTGTTCGAGAAGTAGCAGCCGGTCACCTTCTCCAGTTCCGGCGCCGTGGCCACATAGATCGACGTGGCTGCGCCCTTTTGCGGCGTCTTCATGAACGGACGCATGAGGGGTAGAAACAGTCGTTGGACCGTACCGGGGTCTTCTGCCCCAAAGGAAGTGCTCACCACTCCTGGATGTAACGCGTTGGCGGTGACACCGCTGCCAAGAAGTTTTCTCGCCAGTTCGTAACTGAAAAGGACGTCCGCAATTTTAGATTGGCTGTAGGCGCGTGCACCGGAGTAGTGCCGTTCGCCCTGAAGGTCATCGAAGTCGATTCGCCCCCCGGATTGGACATTGGATGCCACAGTGACGACGCGTGCAGGGGCGCTCGACTTCAGCCGGTCCAAAAGCAGGTTGGTGAGAAGGAACGGAGCAAGATAGTTCAGTGCGAACGTGCGCTCCAGCCCGTCAGCGCTCAGGTGGCGGGTGTTCCAATAGCCTCCCACGTTGTTGACCAGCACGTCGAGCCGGGGAATGTTTTGGCGGATTTCCCCGGCCAGGTGCCTTATTTCTGCCTGTGAAGTCATATCCGCGACGAATGAATCCACTTGGCCTCCCCCTGCAGCCCGGATCTCACGGGCTGCGTTTTGGAGCCGGACAGGATCCCGCCCCGTGATGGCGACGTGGGCGCCCATTTTGGCCAGGCTGATGGCGGTAGCCCTGCCGATTCCGCCGGCCCCGCCCGTGATAAGGACCGTCTTTCCGGCCATCAGCCGGCTGCCTGTCTCATTCATATCGTGACCCTCAGGTGTTCTCAGTACTGTTTGATAGCGGGGTCGAGTTTTGGCTTCCCTCCGCCCGACCGGTCGGTCAAATGGCCCCCACGTAATTCAGTCGAGGTGATTGGGCGGATTTACGAGATTCGGCCGTAGGCGGCAGGTGAGAAGCCCTTGATGATGAGCCAGAGTCCCGGCGTCACCTCGAGCTAGCCACCAAGGATTAGTGGCGTCTGGTTGACGAAGATTGTTGAGAGGAAGTCTGGAGCACTGATCACGGACGAGATCAGCGCGAAGCCAGTCCCGTAGATGAGAAAGCCTGCCAGACATAGCAGGACGATGCGCCGTGAGCTGGCTGGTCGTGCGGCTAGCCACGGAACTCCTCACTGCGAGAGGGGGTCCCGAAATCCCGGCAGGGACGATGTTAGGACCTAGTTCTTTGATTTTCATCAGATCATTCCTTGGCGCGGCCAAACTTTTCGTGAAATCACAGCTCACACGCTCCGGCACTCACAATGTGATGCCGACTTTTCCCCGCGCCTTTCCAGCTTCCAGGTAGCGCATTGCCTCCGCCACCCGCTCCAGCGGGAAGGTCTTATCCAGGTAGGGCATGACCTTGCCTGACTCAATAAGGTCAGCGAGCTGTTCGAGGTCCGTGCCGCGCTGGGTGGAGGCGAACATTGTCAGTCGTTGGTGCACGAACGGCGAGAGTGCTAGTGCCCGAAGCTGACGGCTCATGCCTGTGATATTTCCACCATGCTCTCCTCCGGCGATGACAGCGGTGCCGGTTGTTGTGAGTGCCTGGCGTAGCCTCGGCAGAGTCGGATTCCCTGCGCAGTCGAGAATCAGGTCATAGTGCTGGGTTCCCTTGGCGAAGTCTTCCCGGGTGTAGTCAATGACGTGGTCGGCCCCGAAGGAGCGGACGACGTCCGTTTTAGCGGTGCTGCACACTCCCGTGACTTCGGCGTCGAATGCCTTGGCCAGTTGCACGGCGTAGCTGCCGACGCCGCCCGAGGCCCCAGTTATCAATACCTTCTGGCCCGGCTGGATGTGTCCGGCGTCGCGCAGCCCCTGCAATGCGGTGACTGCCGAAACAGGGACCACGGCAGCCTGCTCAAAGGAGATGTTGGCCGGTTTCCTTGCCAGTTTGTTCTCCTTGGCGGCGGCGTACTCGGCGAAAGAGCCCTTCCCGAAGCCGAAGACTTCCTCCCCCACTTGGAACCGGGTCACCCCCGAGCCGACCGCCACGACCGTCCCGGCAAGATCCAGACCGGACACGGGATTCTTCGGTCGACGGAGTCCAAGCACCAAACGCATCACGTACGGCCGGCCGGTCATCAGATGCCAAGTTCCCCGGTCCAAACCTGCTGCGTGGACCCGCACGAGAACTTCATCCACCTTGATCCCTGGGCGGGAGATGCGGGCGAGGTGGAGGACATCCGCATCTCCATAGCGTTTCTGCACGACGGCCCGCATCATGCCATCGTCCGCGGGATCCACTGCGCCCACGAGCTCTTCATCGCGTTCAACCCTGTTTGCCATGACCGCTCCTCGTCGAATCGATGTCATCACCCAGCTGTACCTTACTTAGTAAGCTAGAGTATCTTACTAAGTAAGGTAATGCGATAGGCTGGGGGCATGACAGCCGAGGAAATTGATCAAAGTTCCCTTGAACGCGCTCCACTCAGCCGGGAGTTGGTGGTGCAAAGTGCTGTAACGATCGCCGACGAGTCGGGGATAGCCGCCCTGACCATGAGATCGCTCGCCCAGACGCTGGGCGTAAAGCCGATGTCGCTGTATTACTACGTGGCTAACAAGGGAGAAATCCTGGACGCCATCATTGACCTGGTCTTCCTTGAGGTGGAGCTACCCTCAACAGCCGGCGAGTGGCGGTCGGAAATGCGCAGCCGCGCAGATTCCCTCCGCAGGGCACTGCGCCGGCACCCGTGGGCGATCGGATTGCTGGAGTCCAGGACTTCCCCCGGCCCTGCAACCCTTCGCCACCACGACGCAACCTTGGGGGTGCTGCGGCATGCCGGTTTTTCCGTGGCATTGACCGCACACGCCTACGCACTGCTTGACAGCTACACTTACGGCTTTGCCCTCCAAGAGGCAGCACTGCCCTTCAAAGGGCGCGATACAGCCTCGGATGTCGCTGTTCCCCTCACCGAACTGTTCTCCGCGGGGCAATACCCCCACCTGCTTGAAATTGCCCGCGAACACGTATTGAAACCCGGCTACGACTTCGGAGACGAATTCCAGATCGGGCTCACCGTTATCCTCGACGCCCTCGCGCGGTGGATCCCCACCGAGCAGGAAACACCCGCCGCAATACGTTGACCGCCCCGGCGAAATAGACGCCGGCTGTGTTGGTCGAGGGAAATGCAGCCCCCGATTACGAGCCCTAAGGTGCGCAAGGGGCCGGAAGCTGTGACATCACCTCGATGTTTCGTCGAGCTGAGCGGGCCGCCCGTGGCCGCGCGCTCCGTGCACAAGTGAGTCGGCCGGCCGCACATCGGCGCCCGCGCTTATGCGACGCTTTTCCTCCGCCCCCAGGAGGACGTCAAGAATCTCACCAACCGCGACCTCGTCCAGCCCTTCCCGGCGGATCGGCTGGTTCGGATGGAGCTCATAGACGTTGCGACTCCCGACCCGACTGCGGGTCAAGTAACCGCCCTCGACCAAATCCGCAACCAGACGGTGCGCGGCCCGCTCCTGGACCCCCACACTATCCGCGATCTCCCGGATTCGGATCCCAGGATGGCGCGCCACACAATAGAGCGCATGCATGTGATTCGTTAGAAAGCCCCATTCAGCCATACCCCCATAATAAGTGTCATATAAGACATGTCCCTATTGACCTGTTTCATGTGTCGGCATAACGTTGCCGTATCGGCGCAAGATTGCCTTACCGTCGACAGAGTCGCGGACCTGGCCGAACTTGAGAGACCCCGCCCGCCGCTGTGATGCCGCGGCCCCTGTTGGGGGCGGTTTACAGCCCAAGGGAAGGACTTCTCATGGCGCAACTAGCTTCATACCCGCTCGTCCTTGACGGCGAACGTTCCCCGCACCTGAGCCGTTGGCTGTGGCTCGTCAAATGGTTGCTGATCATCCCCCACATCATCGTGCTCTTCTTCCTGTGGATCGTTTTCCTGGTGTTGTCGGTGGTGGCGTTCTTCGCGATCTTGTTCACCGGCCGCTACCCACGGGCAATTTTTGAGTTCAATGTCGGCGTACTGCGCTGGACCTGGCGGGTCAGCTTCTACTCCTACAGTGCACTGGGCACCGACGACTATCCGCGGTTCTCGCTGGCCGACGATCCGGGCTATCCGGCGCGACTGTCCGTTGAATACCCGCAGTCACTTTCACGCGGGCTGGTGCTGGTGAAATGGTGGCTGCTCGCGATCCCGCACTACCTGATCATCGGCGTGTTCACCGGAGCCGCCTTCGCTGGCTATAACCAGGTGCGTGATGGCAACGCGTGGGCCTACGGTAGCGGCCTGATTGGCCTGCTGGTCTTCATCGCCGGTCTCGTCCTGCTCTTTGCCGGCCGCTACCCCCGCGGCGTGTTCGACCTCCTCATGGGCATGAACCGGTGGGTGTTCCGCGTCACCGCCTACGCAGCGCTGATGACCGACCAATACCCGCCGCTCCGGCTCGATATGGGCGGCAGCGAACCACCACCCAGCGCAGGCGTCCCCATCATGATCGGGCCGAATCCGCTGCCGACGACCTAAACCGTCCAACCATCGTCGACCCTGCGGCCACCGACCGCCCAGGAGCGATCCGGTCCCCGGCCACTCGAACCTGAATGAACGGTGCCCCACGCCCATCGTTCTCTCCCGTCACACCCCGACGCCGGGCCGCCCGCTTCACCACCGCCGGGGAGCAAGCCAACTTCAAAGGAGTACGTCATGACGACCAACATCAATATCAATCCGCCGGTCCGAGGACCCGCCCAGCAGCGCGGAATGCAGCCAATGAGGCGAATCTCGCTGACCGCCGGCATCCTCTATGTGCTTACCTTTGTCTCTATCCCCACCCTCGCGCTCTACAAGGCGGTGAAGGACGACGCAGGTGCTTTTGTCCTCGGCGCCGGCAGCACCACCGGGGTCCAGTGGGGCGCCCTCTCCGAGATCATTGTCGGCCTGGCCGGCATCAGCACCGCCGTGGTGCTCTATCCGCTGGCCAAGCGGGTCAGCCAAACCGCAGCCCTCGGGTTCATGGCCGCCCGACTCGTGGAGACCTGCCTCATATTCGTCAGCGTCGTCAGCTTGCTGACGATCATGACGCTGCGGAACGACGTTGCCGGTACCCCCGGGACCGACTCCGCCTCGCTGGTCACGATGAGCCATAGCCTTATGGCCACCTACAACTGGACATTCCTGCTTTCCCAAAGCCTGATGCCCGTGGCCTGCGACCTGCTCCTTGGCTACGTGCTCTACCGCTCAGCCTTGGTGCCCCGGATCCTCCCGATCATCGCCTTCATCGGCGCCCCGCTGCTCCTGGCGTCCGACATCGCGATCTACTTCGGCGCCTATGGCGCCGTATCCCCCCTCGCCGTTCTAGCCGCACTACCCGTCGCCGTGTTCGAACTGTCCCTCGGCATCTATCTGATCGTCAAAGGCTTCAAACCCACACCACTCACAGCAATTGACCCCCCAAACCCTCGCGATCACCCCGACACCCCACCAACGTTCCAGCCATGAACACGGCACAAACAGGCTTAGACACGGATGAGACTTAGTGCCGGTCCGGTCAGGTGTCTCAAGAAGCCAAAGCTTTTCGAGACACTGTTCGGGGCGTCGGGAGGAGCCCAGCTGTGGACTGAGAAAACCGGGCTAGCCGATGTCCCGGAAACACGTCTCACCGTGAATCGTCTCAGCATAGCCTCGTGACGGACTTTTTGAGTCAGAATGGACTGATGAGGCAATTGGGCTACACACGGGTGAGTACTTCGAACCAGGATGCCCAGCTGCAGCTCGACGCTCTGCTCTCCGTCGGGGTGCAAAAGCGCGACGTCTTCGCCGACGTGACCTCGGGAAGCAAGACGGCGATCGAACGGCCCGGGATGAAGAGGCTCCTCGAGTACGCCGAGGAGGGCGACACCGTCGTTGTGTGGCGGGTCGATCGGTTGGGCCGGTCATTGATCGACGTGCTGAACACCGTGAACCTGTTGCGCGAACGCGGCGTCCAGGTCCGATCCATCTCAGACGGTATCGACCCGGCGACCTCGACGGGTCGATTGATGCTGAACATGCTCGCCACCTTGGCCGAATATGAGCGCGAGCTGATCGTCGAGCGGGTCAATGCCGGCATCGCCGCCGCCAGACAGAACGGAACGCGCTTTGGCCGCCCACTGACGGATCCAGTTGTCATTGCGGACAAACTGGCGATCGCGCAGGACGCCCGGGCGAAGGGACGCACCGCGGAAGACGCCGCCCGTCTCGTTGGCTGGAGCCGTGCCACTCTCTACCGCCACCAGCAAGCCCTCGCCGCCCGCGAGAGCACCAGAACGTAGGCAATCCTGAACGGCGATGAGCGCTGGAAAGTCCTTCGACTCTACGTCGAGGACCAGATCCCGCTTGCCGCCCTCGCCCGCGAAACCGGAATCAGCACCCGCACTCTTCAACGCTGGCTCCGGCTCTACCGAACTGGTGGCGGGAGCGCTCTTGACCTGCATCCACGCGCCGACGCCGGCATACGTCGCACAGACCCAGGAATCGTGAGGTTTATCGAGGGACTCGCGCTGACCAGACCGCGCCCGAGTATCGCAACGTTGCACCGACTTACGGCGGCCGAAGCGGGCAGACGAGGCGCCCAGGCACCGAGTTACTCCGTCGTCCGCAAGATCGTCCAGGCACTAGACCCGGCCCTGGTGACCCTGGCACTCGCCGGTCCCGGATCCTACCGGGACCGGCATGAACTTGTCCTTCGCCGCCGCGCCGACCGCCCAAACCATATCTGGCAAGCCGACCACACCCAACTCGACCTCCTCATCAACGGCGCCAACGGCAAACCCGATCGGCCCTGGCTGACGACAGTGATGGACGATTACTCCCGGGCGCTTTGCGGTTACATGGTCTTCACCGGTGCGCCCTCAGCGCTCAACACGGCTCTTGCCCTTCGGCAGGCCATCTGGCGCAAGAGCGACCCCAGCTGGGCAATGTGCGGACTGCCCGACATCCTGCACGTGGACCACGGCTCCGACTTCACCAGCCACCACCTAGAACGCACCGCCACCGAGTTGCACATCCGCATCATCCACTCGACCATCGGCCGTCCCCAAGGCAGAGGAAAGATCGAACGGTTCTTCGGGACCATCAACACCGAAGTTCTCTCCACCCTCCCCGGACACCTGGGGCCCGGGAACAGGAAACCACGCCCCACGCTCGACCTCCCGGGACTGGATCGTGCTATCGGAAGCTTCGTCTCCGCCTACAACGACCGGCCCCACAGCGAACTTGGTATCTCACCACGGGATGCTTGGGTCGCGGACGGTTGGCTTCCCCGGATGCCCGAATCCCTGGAGGACCTCGACGGACTCCTCCTGACTGTTCCAAAGAACCGGACCGTGCAACGCGACGGCATCCACTTTCAAGGCCAGCGCTACCTCTCGCCCACGCTGGCGCCCTTCGTGGGGCAAACCGTCACCATCCGCTACGACCCCCGGGACATCTCCGAAATTCGCGTCTATGACCACGACACCTTCGTTTGTGTCGCGGTCGATGAAGACCACCCCAACCTTCGTATGAGTCTGCGGGACATCGAGGCCGCACGGAGAGCGCGCCGGAAAGAACTGCGCCGCACAATTAACGACCGCATTCCAACAATCACCAGCCGTGAAGAACCGCACATCACTGAACCGGTACGGCGCCGGCGCCGACTTCGCACCTACGAAGAGGACGAATGATGAACACCACCTTCATCGTCACCAAAGAACACCGACGCTTCAACGAGTTCGCCAACGCAGTCCGAAAAGAACGAACAATAGGGATCTGCCACGGAGATGCCGGGGTGGGTAAAACACTCTCCGCGCGCCGCTACGCAAACTGGGATGACCTGGAGCCCTACATCAACGAATGGGGACCACGCGGCGACCAGGACGAAAAGCACTACACACTCGCCAACCGCTCCCGGACCGTCTTCTACACCCCGGACGTTCTCTGCCGCCCCAAAACACTCATGGAGGACATACACCGCTACCAAGTGAGAATCGGCTCGTGCATTGACGAACACCTGCACAAACTCGATGCCGCACCACGCTCAATGAACAGAGTCACCACACTCGTGGAGCTGCTCATCATCGACGAAGCCGAACGGCTTAATGCGACAGCCCTTGAACTCCTCCGTGACAACCACGACCGCACCCACCTGCCGATGATCCTCATCGGCATGCCCGGCATCGACCAACGATTCCGGCACTACCCCCAGCTATACAGCCGGCTCGGTTTCTCCCACCGGTACCGCTGCCTGGGTAGAGACGAGCTCCTCTTTGTTCTGGACCGACACTGGAAACGGCTCGGCCGGACCCTCGACCCGGATGACTTCACCGATGCCCAGGCAATTGCCGCAGTAGAACGCATCACCCGAGGCAACTTCCGTCTCCTCGAGCGGCTATTCCCCCAGATCACCCGCGTCCTCAAGATCAACCAGCTCGAAACCATCACCGACGACGTCGTGGAAGCAGCAGCAAGCATCCTCGTTATCGGGAACTAGCGACACAGAGCGAAAACAGAACGCCGCCATCTATCGGACAAGTCCACACCTGACATGAGTGCTGACCCCATCCTGACGTCCGGTTGGGGTATACCCCAATCGGGCACCCAGTGTGTAGCCGTTGCGCTAGCGACACCCCCCGCTGCCGGGGACAGCTCCCCGTGGCGTGGGCGTGTCGCGGTAAGCCGTTCCGGCTCATGTGGCGGACCATCATGACTATCAGCAACAAGGAGTTGAAGTGGAAATGGACGTCCCTCAGAAAGTCACCAGACTGATAACCGACCAGCAGCGTCGCCAATGGCGGGCCAAGGAGTGTGCAGCCCCCCGACGGTTCATGGGTCCTGGAAGAACGCGTCGAGGGAGCTTACGAATATAGGGGCCTGCTCGATTTGGAGACCGGAGCCTATTTCTGCGGGCAGACGAAACCTAGCTACTTCGAAACCGAGCCAAAAACTTAGAACCAGAAGCGATGGTCAGGTATGTAGCGAGCGTGCTCTAGCCTTTCCACTTGCCCTCTGCAGGTAGCAAAGTTAGCGTACCCCGCAGCCTTATTACAACGCGGGCGGCGCTACTCCTTGGAACCCTTCCGGTGGTACTGCTAACTCGCAGGGCGCTAACTTCATGGACGTTCCACAAGACCCTTCTACAATGACTACCGACGACACCTGTACCAGCCGGAGCTTCCAACATGGTGTGGAAGATGATGGACTCAAGCGCCCCGCTGTCCTCTCCAGCGGTTACTCATCCGTCCTGGTCGGAAAGAAGCCAAGCGTCGATAACCCGTAAGTTCACCGAGTGCCAACGTAATGCCTGCCTACGCGGTATATCTGGTGCAGCTGCTTCGCCTCTCCCCCGTGGCCGCCGAATGATTCGGCGCGTACTGCAGACCGACCTTTTCTTGATGAGAAAAAACGCACTTGAGTTCTTGAGGAAGTGAGTGCAAACCGTTCCGCCGGTGCCGCATGAACGGCTTCGGGAACACTGCGAACGAAGCCCTATGCCTGCGCACAGGGCCCCGCCGCTAGCTTTCCAGAGGCCTTCCGCGGGGCACTCCGCCAGGGTCGACTGCGAATTCGTTACCACTGTTGTGGGCCCGTTCCAGCGCTTCAACTTCCCGCTCAACGGCCGAGAGGATGAACTCCGACAGCGTTCGGGAACCGGTCAGATGCCTGGTCGCCATATAAGCGGCGCGCATCCGTGAACCGGACTCCTTCGACTGGAAGAAGCTGGTCTTCCGATACGCCTTCTTCACCGGTGCAGGCTCGGGTTCGGGCTGCGCAGGCGCTGGCGTCTGCATGGTTTGCGGGGCGTACTGCACGGGCTGGGCGTAGGCGACGTGCTGCTGCAGAGGCGTGGCCTGTGGCTGCTGGGGAGCCTGGGCGGGCTGAGTGTAAGCAGCAGGCTGTTGCTGCTGGGGAGCAGACTGCGGCTGTTGCACGGCAGCTTGAACGGGCTGAGTGTAAGCAGCAGGCTGTTGCTCAACTGGTGCGGGCGCCTGAGGCTCGGTCTGGGCGGGCGCTTCATGCTGTGCAGCGGGGGCCGGAACGTGCGACGCTGGTGCCTCCGGTTCTGGCGCCGGTACTGAGTAGAGGCGCTCTTGAAATTGCTCCTCTGCCCTGCTCGTGTCCGAAGACGTCATTTCGGCAATGACGCTAGTGGCACGCGCCTTTTTCAGGCCGCCCCTGCGGATGTTCGCAAGTGCGTCGGGGGTGCCTCCCCGTTCGGGTGCCGGTCCTGGGCGGTTCATGCTGCGTTCGCGCCCTTCCAGACCACCGTGGCCAGCTGAATGAGGTCAGCCCGGTGATCAGAGCCTTCGGATCCATACGCCCGCATGGGCAGTGCAGCGGCTTGCGCCTTCGCAAAGACCTCCGCGTCACGGATCATAGGTTCAAGCACGAGGTCACCGAAGTTCGCGTTTACCTTCTCAATCCAATGCAACTGGTCCGGGCGGTTCTTCTTGGTCTTGTTGATAACGACGCCGAGAAGTTCGATGTCTTCGTTCAGGTTCTCCTGGACTTCCGAAATGGTGGTAACAATCTCGGAAAGTCCTTCAACCGAGGCGACCCGAGGTTCGGTCACCAGTAGTGCATGTGTTGCCGCAGTCAGCGCGTTGACCGTCAGGAGTCCCAGCGACGGAGGGCAGTCGATGAGGATGATGTCGTAATCGTCCGTTACGCCCTTCAGCGAGATACGAAGACGATGCTCCCGGGCCATCATGGAATCGCGTTCACGTGAGGCCAGGTTGCGCTCGGCGGCAATCAAATCGAGCTGCGGGAAGTTTTCCTTCTTCTCGGACTTGGCTTGCCAGGCCTCCCCTGCCGCCATGATGGCGTCCGCGGCCACACCAGGCAGTATCTTCTGGTTGTTCGATTCGTCACCGTAAAGTACGTCGTTGAGGGTAAATTCCGGGCTGTTGATTCCGAAGGCCGACGTCACGTTGTACTGAGGGTCCGCATCAATGACGAGGACCTTCAAGCCGAGGACCCGAGAAAACACCTCTGCCAGACCGGTGACCAGGGTCGTCTTACCGACGCCACCCTTTTGGTTGCAAACGGCGATGATCTTTGCCGACATGACTGGGGTACCTTCCGTTGCACTACTCAAAGACAGAGAACGGTGCGGAAGGCCCACGTGTGGCGGGAAGCATCGGGCCGGCACCGATGGGTTAACCCTAACGGGCGCCCTGCCGGTTGGTTGCACGCCACGCCCGGAGTGCCTCGATTCGCAAATGGTTCCATTGGAGGCAATGCCCCCTTGTGCGCATATGCCTCCATTTGCGACATTTGCGCGAAGAGTACCCGTGCCACCATTTGACCCTAAGGTTCCTAAGGTTCCATATGCGCTTAGTGCACCTTTTGCGCACCCTGAGAGCTCAGGAGTCATTTTCTCAAATGGTTCCATTGGTGGGATTTGCGCACTCAGCCCCCAAGGGGGTGGACGCTCCACAACTCTGCGCATATGGTTCCATTTGCGAAGAATCTCCGATCCTGCGGGTGTCGTGGGCAGCTACCGCCGACCTTGCGAAAATGGTTCCTTTTGCGACTTTGAGTCTTGCCCCTGGCTACCGCTGTGCGCCTGTACCACGCCTCTCTACGTCATCCTTGGGGTGCGCAAAAGGTTCCATTGTTTCTTGGCACGCTCGTGCTAGATCTCGAAGGTACGGGACGTCGCATATGGTGGCATATGCGCTAAAGGAACCCCGTGCGCATCCTGGTTCGACTAGCTAGGTGTTACGCAAATGGTGGCATAAGAG
Source organism: Arthrobacter sp. KNU-44 (assembly GCF_051843155.1). Lineage (NCBI taxonomy): Bacteria > Bacillati > Actinomycetota > Actinomycetes > Micrococcales > Micrococcaceae > Arthrobacter > Arthrobacter sp. KNU-44. Next base: position 33,983 of record NZ_JBPXNG010000001.1, on the reverse strand, counting down.
CCAGATCATAGGTTGGCCAAGGTGGGCGCAAAAGGTGGGATTTGCGCTTGAGGTGGGATTGGTGGCACAAACTCAAATGGTTCTATTTGCGCAAGTGCCCCCATATGGTTCAGATCGTTCTGTTTGCGCATATGGTGGGAATCTCTCTTATGTCACCATTTGAGTGATAGGTACTGATTCCGCAAAAGGTGGCATATGCGTACATCCCACCTCGAGAGCAAACGGCACCCATTGCGCATATGGTGCCATTCTGTTTCGATCCGGTCCTCACTTGCCCCCTTTTCGGCCGGCCAACCCATCGCGATGGCTACCGCAGCGGCTGCAAGGTAGCCTGGCGAAACTCCTGATTGGGTTGTGGATCCGGTTGGTGGATCAGAAGCGGTTTGCATCGAAACGTGCCTATGGCGCCCGCCTGGTCTGGCTAGGTAGCAGCTCAGCTGGTCGACCCGCTAGCAGGTGACTTCGAATCCACACCCTTTCCCTTGTTGTCATGGCTACCCACGGCTCAGGTCAAATGGTTCCATTTGAGCAATCGGATCCTGGCGTGCTCAAGCGAATGGAACCTTGGATCAATCGGCGCATATGGAACCATTCCTTTCCGCGCAAATAGAACCTTTTGCGTCAGATGCCCCTGGCCCTACCGTGCAGTCAGACCCGCAGTGGGGGAGGGGCGGACAAGAGCTGTAGTCAATGAAGAGGAAATGGTGGCATTTGCGGTAAGGGTTCAATGGTGGCATTTGCGTCTCGAGGAGCAACATGAGGGTGGACGTGGAACCAGGACCCGGTAGCTTTCCCTGCTCGCCGCAGACGCGTCTCATCTCCTGGGTGGGGGAATAGGCCGGGCCGAGTGATACCGGAGCAGTGGGGGAAGTCTCAGAGGGGCCGCTACCAGTGGCAGGGGAGTGGCGGCGAAGCTTTGCAACAGGTGAGGAGGATTGAGAGGGGACATCAGGACTACTACCTGATGCTTGGGTAATGTCGTCCCTTACGAAGGCCTGTGAGAGGTACCGCTGGACTGTTCTGATGCTCTTGCCGAGCTCCCGGGCGATCTCAGCAAGAGTCCGTCCCAAGGCTCTCAGAGCTCCTGCAACGTCCGCGCTGGTCTTCGCTTGGCTCGTGCGAGTCTGGGTGCCTTTGCGGGCGTTCTGGACGGCCGCTGCGCGCTTGGAACGGGTCGTTGACTTCCCGCCCTTCCTGCCTTTTTCGGCGAACCAGGGATTGGACGTGCCACGGAGCGGCCGGCCCTTGCCGTTGGCGACCTGGCGGACCGCCGATGCAGCTAGATCCCGGATCTCACGGCAGGGGAGGGGAGTGGGAAGGTCATTGTTGAGGGAAATTGCGTAGTCCAGGGACTCTGCCAGCGCCGGCAGCTGCCCGGTGTCCTGATAACGGCGCCACAATTCGCTTCTGGTGCGGTAGAAGATGGCATTGTTCCTCCCGGTTATCGTGTCCGGCGCTGCGGGCTTCTGAGGAGCCTCCAGGGCCGCTGAGGAGGGCCAGGCCGAGAACTCACTGTCGAACGGGTCGCTATAGTCCTGCATGTGCCGTCGGAGCTCGCCGAGGGAGTACGGATGGGGGCGCCGGCCGAACCGGACGTCGCCGGCGGGGGAGTGGGCTGCCGGGTTTCGGACAAGAAAGCGCGTAAAGGCCGCGTCGTTGCCAGTCAGCAGGTCCAGGGCACGCTGGACTTCCTGGGCGTACCGGATCGGGTGGGGACGCGCCCCGGGTCCGCGAAGGACTGGTTCGATCATCCAGCCGGCTTGTGCGTGCCCGTTGGCGGGGTTCTCGATGATCCAGTGCGGCTCGGGCACGGCAGGGTGCAAAAGTCGGATGAGGGCGTCATCCTGGTCGACGTCGACGACGAGGAAGTTCAGGTAGTCCGCGGGGTTGATCTGGATGAACTCGAAAGAGCTCATCTCTTCGCCACGGTTCGGGTAAGCGGAATGCTTGGTCGGGCCGCCGCGGAAAGCCTGGACGCGGTGGTGTCGGATGATGGCTTGTTTTACGGCATGGCGGAGGTCCTCAGGGCGTGACTCATCAGTCGCGCAGGGTGCGACGCGCCGAATTCCACGCATTGAAGAGTCCAGCTGCCCGTGTAGACTTACAGGCATAACAAAGGGACCCTTTCGGGGGTGTCTGTTATGGAATAGCCCTCAAAAAGAGCCATTCCGCGCTCAGCGCCTGGGTAGCCGGGAAGCAGTCAGGTGCAGAGTATTGATTTCATCGGAAGGCCCGCCTTGTGCGGGCCTTCTTGTCTTAGGCGATGCGGCCGATAGGCAGCTCTCCTTGCAGTCGTAGGGAATTGGGGCCTTCGGGGCCCAATTTCTCGCCGATGAGGGCAGCCACGAACTCGCTGACCGTCAGATTTTCTGCTTTAGCTGTCTGGGCCAGCCGATCGTAAACGTCCACGGGTACGCGACTTCCAACGAAGCGGCGGTCGCCTTTGCTTCGCTGTCCGCCTCCACGGTTTCCTGAGGTAGCCATGTGATCCAACGTCCTTCGAATCTCGTGCCTGGTGCCTGGGGCTTCCACGACGGGTTTAGCAGGCTGGCCAGATGCTAATGCGATGTTCTGGAACTTTGTCACCGGAGAGGACCTGGTGGTCCAAGCTCCAAGCCGCCGCTTTGACGATTGCCTGTAACTTTTTCCGGTTCATCTGAACTTACCACCGGGTAAAGCCGAGTTCCCGGAGGCTGAAAAAGTTTGCAGCCATACGGCCTGGACCCCCGGAATGCCGGGGGAGTAGGGCTGCCTGGTCAACTGATCGGACACTGTTTTTCTTGGTACCAATATCGGTCTTAGCGCAAATGGAACCATTGGTTCTCGGGCCCTTCTGGGTCGTGGAAATGGCATTTCAAGTCCAAATAGTGGAATGGTTCCATTTCCGATAATGGAACCATTTTCGCGTTTCGTCGCAGCGAACCGTGGCGGCCGAGGGACGAGTCGACTGTCGGCACCAAAGAGGATGTAGTCGAGGGGTCTGAAAATCATTTTTTGAACCGGCGTGTCGGCGTGTCGGATTGTGGCCCATCAGTGTTAAAACCTCCGGGCAGGTGAGTGAGAGGCGCTGCCATGTTCAATCCCGAGGTCATCATGCGGCACTCGTGAACGCCATATGTGACAGCGTCAAATCATCCGGGGGGCCCTCAAAGGACTCCCAGGGATAGTCTTCGCCAGGGGAGAGCAGCTCGGCGACGGTGTTGACGTTCTTGGACAGCCATTCCCGCCAGAGGATCCTTTCGTTCCGATACTTCTGCAATTGGACGGCGACCGCCTCCAGCACGCCAAAGTGCTCGGCGAGGTCTTTCAGCGATGTAGTCGACACCACCGACCAGGCTTTGTGTCCGTCCCGGGCGATCATGTTCCATGCAGCCATCACCTCTAGCGCCTCGCTGATAGCGGTACGGGATAGGCGGGTGATCCGGACGAGTTCCGCCGTCGACAGGCCGGGGGAGTGTTCAAGGGTTTCGTAGACAAAGGCTGCCGGCATGCCTAACTCCCTGAAGACAGGACGGAGGGCATGGATTTTCCCCTTCTTCCAGCTCAGGTCTTCAGACGCGGCCTTCACTCCTTCGGGGACCGTCAACATATAGAGGTCCCCCTTGGTTCCACGGCCTTCTTCGACCAACGTGACCAGGGGATCCTTTTCGCTGCGCAATGCCCTTAGGTGTGATCCGACAGTTGTGTGATCCAGACCCGTGGCCACCGCAATTGATCGAACGCCGAATTCAACAAATCTGGAGGCTGTCTTATGGGCTGCCTCCCCCAAGGCGCGCAGAACCATCCGTCGAGCAAGTCCGGTCCTGGAATCCGTGTAGAGGGGTTCTCTCAGACTGAGGGCGTTGCGCCAGGTTCTGATGAACCGATGCTCAGCATCGGGGCTGGACGAAATCGAAATGCCTTGAATCCCAGGGGGCTGTGTATTTGGCTGGCTTGTGGGGGATATACGGGCATTGTTCTTTCCGGGTCCGGAGTCTTTGTTTTTGCTCAGATAGTTGACGGCCTTCACCCAGTCGCGACGCAACGAGGGGAGGCGATGCCGGGAGCCATAACGGGAATAGAACGAAGCGAGCCCGGGCCAGATCCCTTGAAGGATCCGGCGCTCGACATCTACCAGCTCCATACCGGCCGCTGCGGCTCCGGTGAGAATTGCCTGCCTGGCCTCCGAATCGGAGGCGTACCGGTTCGCGTCATAAAGCCCGGTGAGGGCCATCTGCTGCATGGCGCGGGACATCCGGCCGGCGGGGTGATGGACCCTGGGTGTATCGACGGCCGCGGGGGTGAACGTCTGTTCAAGGCGTAGGGCTCGTACTGCGGCAATCTCGCGGGCAAGGTCGTCGGTCATGGCCGACCAGACGGAGGTCGGGTTAGGCCGGCGGGCAATGTCGTACGCCATCGATAGTGACATGGCGAGTTCTTGGTGGCCGCCGCGTTTGTGCGGCGACCCTGGGGTACGCATGCAACCGTGAAGTATGTTCTGGTGCGGGGTCTTGTCCAGGGTCCGGTATCGCGTGCCCAGTGCCTCGACCAGGTCGCGTGCTTCCGAGAAGGTCACCCGTTCAGCCAGCGGGATGTAAACGTGGCGGCCGCCGCTGGGGGAGTAGTCCTCAATCCAGCGGGCACCGCAGTTGTGCAGCCAGGTCTGGACGGCGCGGACGTCAGCCAGCACCCAGTCAATGCCGGCGACCGAGGAATCGAAGTCAAGGAAGATCGCGGCGCAGGTGCCGTCTTTACCGAAGATCCGGACCGCTGCGGGAAACGTCGGCAGAGCTTCGGTGAGGTTCCGTTCGTGCTTTTGCGGGTAGGTCTTTCCGGCGTCTTTGGAGAGCCGCATGCGCGGCTGGCCTGCAAGCATGGATGCAAGTGCAGACCACACGTGTGCGGGGTTATTTGAATCGCGCGACACGCCAACGCCGAGGGCAGCTGGCAGCACGAGCGCGTGCTGGGGTACGATAACTTTGTTCCTGTCGAACGGAATGACAAAGGGCCAGTCCTGCCAGACTGGTTTTATAGCAGCAAAAAGGTGGGCCTGTGAGGGTCAACCACTCGACTTACTTACTGTCTCGCCGGCCAGCAATCCAGAAAGTAAGTCTCAATCTTCGTCGAAGGCCCGCTTAATGCGGGCCTTCTTCTTTATGAGGCTAAGCGCCTAAGGGGCAACTCCTCCTGCTGAACTATTGCGTGAAGGTTAGTGTTGGCCAAGCGTTGGTCGACCAAGTCGGACAGCCAGTCGCTTACGTACTGGTACCCCTCCGCTTTGGCAATGAGGTCCATTGCGTCTGCCTTCGGCGTAGCGATGCGGAATCCGACGAATTTGCGGTCGCCTTTGGAGCGCCTGCCTGTGCGGGTTATAGGTGCCATCATCCCTGTCCTTTGAACTCGGCAGTTGAAAGCCGCCGTTGCTTCAATAGATTGGTCGGGCCGAATGTCTTAGTGGCCCTGAGAGTCGAAGAGCTGGGTAATTCGGCATCTCTGAAACCGAAACTATCACCGGGGAGTGATCTATCCCGGGATTGAAACTGAAACAGCTTTCGGCGTGTTGAAACAGAAACACTTGCCGAAATCGACATCAGCCGTACCAAGTCCCTCACGTCTCCTCCGGTGGCGAGCTAGCCTCGTTCGGTCACTCCGACTCCGTCCCCGCCTGACCGCGCCGACGGCCGATGATGGTGTGGTCGTGTGTACCGGCTGTCGGGGCAGCTGAGGTTGGCTGGACAGCTCGGTGCCGCCCATCTGATTTCGGACCCCATCTAATCCGAGAGCTCAACTACGCGATTCAAATCATGCGGGGAACCCCGGCTAATCGACCAGCCCGAAGGACCTGCCCAGGGCCTCGTAATGGCGGCGGAGCTCATCCGCGACCACGGAATATTTGACCCGCCGCCCGGTGCGGTCTTCCACGGGAAGCACTCGCGCCGGGTCGGCAACGACCACCCCGGCGTCCGCGAGCTGATACAGGTGGGCTTTGACTGTCGGACGACCCAGTCCTGTGCCGTCGGCGACCTCGGCCGCCGTTGCGGGGCCCTTTTCTGTAAGGAAGCCAAGGACGGCAACCTTCGCGTGATTGCCGCCGAACGCGTCAATTGCCGCCTCCAAGGAGGCTGGCGCTTTCGGTCGGACATAGCGGGGCATGAGTTATATCTTGCCCCAACCTTTTGAACTTGGTCATACGCAGAAGCGTAGCGCATAGTTAAACTATGCGCTACGCTCTAATCGCAGACATCATACCGATTGACCTGTTTTGTGACGGATGTCCGTCACCCAGGAGGTGAGATCCGTCTCTTCGGCGGATGTGACAAGAACATACCGCTGGTTTGCGGGAGGATTTGCCAGGCTCCAATCGATGGATTTTTGTCGGGGAGGGCTGGTGGGAAATGGGACCGTGCGGAGCAAAGGGGGAGGTGTTGGACATGGGTGGTTTGGTGCATTCTGCGGTGCGGTGGTCGGCAACACCGGTTGGGCCCGCCCGCTGCACAGGTCTGGGGGACGCCGTCCGGAATGGCCTCCCTGCTCCAAAGGGCGCGGGCCTGGTGACCTCCCACGGGGAGGCCGGGGCCTTCAAGGATGGCCGCCCGCGGGTGGTGCTGCGGGTCCGAGGTCGTGGTGTTGTCCTGACCGTCGTAGCCGCCGACCCCTCGCGGCTCACGGAGTCCTGTGTCCGGATCGAGGCCGGGGACTGTTCTGATGCAGCGTAAGTCGCTTGGCCTGGTGGCACTCCTTGTCATCCCCGGGCTGTTCCTTGGTCTGATCTTCACGATGTTGCTCTTGCTGGCCCCTGCGAAGCCGGCGGTGGCCAGCTGTGGCCCAGCTGTTTCCGTCGTCATCGACGCCAACACCAAGGTTGAGGGGTACACCCCGGAACAGCTGAAGAACGCCGCGGCGATCATGGGTGCGGGAAAGCCGCTTGACCTGTCCGTCAAGGGTCAGATGATCAGCGTCATGGTCGCCCTGGGGGAGTCAGGCCTGCGGGTGCTGGACCACGGCGACGGACTCGGCCCGGACTCACGGGGGTTGTTCCAGCAACGCGACAACGGCGCGTGGGGCTCCTACGCGGACCGAATGAACCCCGCCACCAGCGCGAGGAACTTCATCAAGGCCCTGCAGGCCGTTCCCGGCTGGGAACTCCTTGAGCCGACCATCGCCGCCAACAAGGTCCAGCGCAACGCCGATCCGGACCACTACCAGAAGTACTGGCCCGGGGCGGTCAAACTCGTCCAGGCACTTTCGGACCAAAAGTTCACCCCGGGAGGCAGCGGTTGCGCCATTTCGGGACAGTCCGGTACCGGGGATGACTACCCCTGGAAAAACTCCCCGACCTGGATGCAGGCCGGCGCGAACAAGGCCAGCACCTCGCCGCTGGACATGTACTACCGCGAGTGCGTGGACTTCGCCCTGTGGCGGGTGAACCAGCAGATGGGCTCCACCAGTGCACCGTTCAAGTTCCTCAACTCCACCTTCCGCCCGGACGGACAACGGCTGGGTTCCGCGGTGACGTGGAAGGCCGGCTGGGACGCCAAGGGCTGGCCCACCGGCAGCACACCCCGGGCCGGTGCGGTCGTCTGGTACGCGCCCGGAACCGGGGGAGCGGACCCGACATTCGGCCACGTCGCGGTCGTCAAAGAGGTCAAGGGCAACGGGACCTACGTCGAAGAGGGATACAACGGCAACCCGCCCCCGAACGACCACAGCTACTACACCCGGACAGTCACCAACACTGTCCCCTCAGCCTTCCTGTACCTGCCCGCCCAAGAGGAGAACAAGTGAAGAAGCCGCCGACCCTGCTGACAGTGCCCCTGCTCACCGCCGCCTTGCCTGCCGTGGCCCTGCTCTGCGTCTCCTGCGCACCGGCAGCGGACACGGCACCGGCAAAATCAGCCGGCACCACCACCGCGGCGTCCGCGCCCGTCTCGCTGAGCGCCGGCAGCGGACCCCAGGCGCCCGGAGGAACAGCCCCGGCCGCCACCGGCATCACCTGGGACCAGGTAAGCAAAGACAAAGCGGTGGAAACCGCCCGGAACGCAATGGCCGACTTCGCCCGCCCCGCCGTGGAGGAAAAGCAATGGGCCAACGACCTGGCCCGCTGGATGACACCACAGGCCACCGCCGACTACTCGGCGGTGGACCCGGCCAACATCCCGGCCGACCGCGTCACCGGGGCCGCCACCTTGTCCGTTGATGACGCCAACGGCTACGGCGTCACAGCCGCCGTACCCACCAACGCCGGGACCTACACCGTCCAGCTGCTCCGCACGGGCAAGGACGCCCCGTGGAAGGTCAACCGGCTCACACCGCCAACGCCCTAACGCCGCACCTCTGCCACCGCACACACGTAAAGGAAGAAGTTCATGGGTACTGCACCAACCGAGGTCCTGGCCTTTCCAAAGATCAGCGCCATCGTCCGCGAAAACCGGACCGCCGAGGTCATCGTCGCCGGGAACTCCCGGATCGTTCCGGCCGGGGAGTCCCTGCAGGAACTGCGCAACAACGCCCTGGCCCTGGTCGTGGGCGAGGCGCAAACACTCCAGCGCCCCGTCAGAGTCCAGATCGAGGATCCCGAAGGGCACGGTGAACTGATCGTGCACCCGGACAACAAAATCGAATCCGTCTCCTATGAGCCCCGCCCCGCCCGCCGCCGGGCAGAAGCTCCCGGAACCACGCCCGGGACGCTCGCCTCGGCCGTGACCGATACCGCCCCGGCTCGTGCGCCCCGGCCGGCAGCCACCCCGACCGAGCCCGCAGAAGTCCCCGCTGCTGCGGCGACGGCGGACTGGCAGCCCACGCGGCCCGTCCCCGTCGAATCCGGTGCCACGCCGGCACCTACCAACCCTGTGGAACCGCAGGCGGCTGCTCTCGGCGGGGAAGTGCCTCCGACCCGGCGGACCCTGAAGGAGACCTCGTTCCTGGTCAGCGCCCCGGTACTGGAACCGGCCACCCGGGGCTGGCGGGGGACACTCACACGCCTGGGATTCCGGATGGACCCCTCAGCGGAAGAACTCTCCGAGCGCGAGGATATCCGCACCGTCTCCCAGCACTGGCCCGGTCCCCGCACCATCGCCGTGGTCAACCGCAAAGGCGGGGCGAACAAGACCCCCACCGTCGTGATGCTCTCGGCGATCCTTGCCCGCTACAGCGGGGCCGCCACCGTCGCCTGGGACAACAACGAATCCCAAGGCACCCTGGGCTGGCGCACCGAAAAGGGTTCCCATGACCGGAGCGTCCTGGACCTGATCGATTCATCGACCGGGCTTCTCTCACCGGCAACGAACGCCGCGGAAATCGCCAAGTTCGTCCATCACCAGACCGCCGACAAGTTCGATGTCCTGCGCTCGGACGAGAACGAAGAAGGCGACCACGAAGTCACCGCCGAGGAAGTCGATATCGCCCACCAGGTCCTCACCCGCTACTACCGGCTGGTGGTCATGGATTCGGGCAACACCGCCCGGGCAGCGAACTGGCGCCGGATGATCGATCACACCAACCAGCTCGTCGTCCCCGTGACGGCCATCGAAGACCGCGCCGAAGCCGCCCGGCTGACACTGCAGACCCTGGAATCCCGTGGCGGCCGCGACGCGGAACTGGCCCGCAACGCCGTCGTCATCGTCTCCGAATCCACCGACGCCAAGCGCAGCATGACCGGCGAAGCCCTCAAGCGGGCCAAGGACGAGGCGCAGCGGATCGCGGACGGCTTTGAGCCGTTCGTCCGGGCCGTCGTCCGGATTCCCTACGACCCGGCCCTGGTCAACGGCCCGATCCGCTACGAAGCCCTCCAGCCCGCCACCCGGCGGGCATGGCTGGCCGCAGCAGCCGCCGTCGCCGCCGGCTTCTAAGACACCCCTCAAACGGACCGTGGAAGGAGGACCCATGCAACAGTCCCTGAACCCCTGGATCACCAGAGACGCCGCCGGCAGTGCGGACCAGGAAGCGCCGGGCACGCACCTGCCGCCGGAGGCGGTGATCACTGCGCCCCTGAAGGGAATGGTCGAACCGGAGGCGGCAGACCGCCTGGGCCGCCGCACCATGCCCGGTTCCGCAGCGCTGTGGATCACCGGCGCCCACGGGGGAGCCGGTGAAAGCCGGATCGCCGAGCTCCTCGACGGGGCATGCGTCACCGATCACTGCTGGCCCGTCCTGCCGGACGGAAGCACGCCACGGGTGCTACTGGTCTGCCGGGCAGACATGCGCGGCCTGACAACCGCCAGGAACGCCCTGACCCAATGGGCATCAGGGGCGGCACCGACACTGGATCTGCTCGGCCTCGCCGTCCTTGCAGACGCGCCGGGAAAGACTCCCAAATCCCTCCGGGACTTCGCCGCCATCGTCGGCGGGGGAGCGCCCCGGCTCTGGACCCTGCCCTGGGTAGAGGCCTGGCGGCACGGAGACTCCGCCACATCACCGCCGGCCCGTGAGTACCACCGATTCATCACCGACCTGGCCGCCCTGGCTACCGACACCCCACCACCCACCACCAACCGAAAGGTCTCACCATGAACCCCTTCGTCGCATTTGACGGCAGCGTCATCCCCAACCCCACCCCGGTCGTCCCGACCGAGGCCGGCGGACTCCTCACCATCCTGAACTGGGCCTCCGGCATCGGCCTGGTCCTGGGCGTCCTGGGCGTCATCATCGTCGGCATCGGCATGGTCATCCAGCTCCAGCGCGGCGAGGGCGCCCAAGCCATCGCCAAGCTCGGCTGGGTCCTCCTTGGCTGCATCATCATCACCAGCTCCGCCGGTATCGTCCGCGCCTTCGTCTAAACCAGCACCAGCAACGGGAGGTTCACCATGAGCCAGTCAACAGAGAGCACCACCGAAAGCAATCCGTTCACCAAACCCGGTTTCATCCTTGCTGCCGCGCTGGTGGTCGCGCTGATCGCAGCCACCCTCGTCATCTTCCTGCTCCCCAAAGGACAGGACAACACCCAAGCCGCCCCCTCCCCATCGCCGGACGCCACCTCCGCAGCACCTACGACGTCAGCAGCCGCGGCTGCAAAGAGCATCTGCGGTCTTCCCTCAAGCACGGAGACGGCCCTGGGAACAGCACCGAAGTCCAAATGGGAACTCGTTGGAAAAATGGCTGTTCCCACCGATCCCAAGACTTCGGGCCCTGGACTGACCGACTCCGACGGATTCCGGTCTTGCTTTGCGCATTCACCGACCGGGGCGCTCTATTCCGCCATGAACATTGGCGCACTGGGTTCGGCGGGTTCGCCGCCGCTTGAGGTGAAGCTGGCGGACAAGCTCCTCGTTCCGGGCAAAGGACGCGACACTGCTATGAACGAAGCCGCGAGCTCGACTGCCTCCAGCGGATCCGCCACCACCATTCAGGTAAAGGGCTTTTCCCTCAAGTCTTACACTGCCTCGGAGGCCAACGTGGACCTGGCTTTTGAGACAGACAAAGGAGTCCTGGTCCATACGATCCTGTCGATGCGTTGGATGGACGGCGACTGGAAAGTGAAGCCGGCTGACGACGGAGTGACTTTCAGCGGCGTCTCCCAGCTCAGTGATCTAAGCGGTTTCATTCTCTGGTCAGGCGTCTGAGATGGCTGAGTGCAAGTGGGGGGAGCTAACGTGCGTCGCGGGGAACATCGCCGCGGGAGCGGTTAACGACGCCATCGCGAATCTGGCGAAGTCGATCATGGAGGGCATGAGCCAGATGGTGACGACACTGTCCACGTTCTGGGTGTCGATGCCCGCGGTGAACCTGGCCAGTGAGGACGGAACGACGCCGGGCCCGGTCGTGTCCATGGTGAACAGCGAGTTGATGGTCTGGACTCTGACGCTGGCGGTCTTGGCCGTCATTCTCGGTGGTATCCGGATGATCTGGGAACAGCGCGGAGCACCGCTGAAGGACCTGCTTCGTTCCCTGGTCACGCTCGCCCTGGTCACGGGTTTGGGTCTGGGTGTCATCTCGATTCTGGTGATCGCGGCAGATGCTTTCTCGGCTGCCATCATCCAGCGTTCCACGGACGGGAAGGGTTTCGCTGAGTCGATGAAGCTCCTGGTTCTGACCGGCCAGACGGGGGTCGGTGTGTTCATCCTCATCGTCCTGGGCCTGATCGGGTTGCTTGCTTCCCTCGTGCAGATCGTCCTCATGGTCGTGCGCAGCGGCATGCTGGTGATCCTTGCGGGCATCCTGCCCACCACGGCCGCTTTCACGAACACGGAGATGGGCAAGCAGTGGTTCCAGAAAGCCGTCGGCTGGACCATTGCCTTCCTCCTCTACAAACCCGCTGCGGCCATTGTCTACTCGGTCGCATTCCTCCTCATGGGAAACAACACCGGGAAGGACGCCTTGACCGGATCCATCACGGGCTTCACGCTGATGATCGTTGCCTTGTTCGCGTTGCCGGCACTCATGCGGTTCGTGACCCCAATGGTCGGGGCCGTCGCCTCCGGCGGGGGAGCCGGGGCAGGCGCAGCAGTAGGTGCCATGGCCACGGGTGCCGTTTCCCTGGGCCGGGGCGGCAGCGGCAGGGGCAATGCCGCGCCGACGCCGGCGAGCACGCAACCCAACCAGCCAGGCACGCCCCCGAAGGGCAGTAACGGAACACCTGGCCCGAAGGGAAACGGCGGCCAGCCGACGCCAGCCTCGACAAGTCCAGGTGGCCCTGGTGGAGCCACCACAACCGCGGGCACCGCAGGGGCGGCCACGGGAGCGGGCAAGGGTGCAGCTGCTGGCCCTGTAGGAGTCGCCGTCCTTGCAGGAACACAGCTAGCTGGTCAGGTTTCGCAGGCCGCACAGCAGACCGCGCAGGATTCAACCGGGGAGGGCCCCAGTGGCAGCAATTAATACCGAGTACAAGGAACCGTCCTACGGCAACTGGCGGGTACCGCGCTCCGCCGGGCTGGGCAACCTCGGCGCTATCGGCACCGGGATTGTCATGGCCGGGTTGTTGGCCGGGATCATCAGCTTCGCCATCTGGGGTCTGTTCCCGGGCCTGGCCGTCCTGGCCGTGGCCGGGGCCAGCGCCCTCCTGCTGACCGTCAAGGACAAGCACGGCCAGTCCGCTGTGGACCGCTTCGCCACACGGATGAGCTTCCGGATCTCCAGGTCCTCCGGGACGAATCTCTACCGTTCCGGCCCCCTTGGCGTGACGGACTGGGGCATGTACCAGCTGCCTGGGCTTGCGGCGACGTCGACCCTGTACGAGTTCACGGACTCCTACAAGCGCCCGTTCGCGCTGCTGCATGTGCCGGCCACCAGCCATTTCACGGTGATTTTCTCCACCGAACCCGACGGGGCCTCATTGGTGGACCCTGAGCAGGTTGATGCGTGGGTGGCGAACTGGGGCGGCTGGCTCGCCGGGCTGGCGGACGAGGCCGGCCTGGACGCCGCGGCCGTGACCGTGGAGACCGCACCGGATTCCGGGTACCGGCTGCGGAACGAAGTGGAAATGAACATCGACCCGGACGCGCCGGCCTTTGCCCAGGCGATTCTGCGCGAGGTCGTTGACACGTACCCGGAAGGATCGGCCACGGTCCGGGCCTGGGTGTCCCTGACGTTCAACGCCTCCCTCCGGGCAGGGTCGAAGAAGCGCACACCCGAAGACGTCGCCCGGGACCTAGCCTCCCGGATCCCTGGCCTCTCGGGCCGGCTGCAGTCCACCGGCGCCGGCATCGCCCGTCCCATGTCGGCGCAGGAACTCTGCGAAGTCGTCCGGATCGCCTATGACCCGCCCGCAGCCCTGATCATCGATGAAGCCCACGCCGCCGGGTCGCCGGTGTCGCTGGCCTGGGGCGAGGTCGGCCCGACCGCGACACAGGCAAGCTGGGATACCTACCGGCACGACAGCGCCTTCTCGGCCTCCTGGACCATGACCGGCGCACCGCGGGGGTCGGTGAACTCCTCGGTCCTGTCCCGGTTGCTGGCCCCTCACGGCGATATTGACCGGAAGCGGATATCGCTGTTGTACCGTCCGATGGATTCGGCCCGTGCAGCAGCCGTGGTCGAGCGGGACCAGAACAACGCCAACGTCCGCATCACCTCCGGGACCCGGCCCTCCGCCCGTGCCCTGGTAGACGCCCGCTCCGCCGTGCAGACAGCCCAGGAGGAAGCCCAGGGCGCCGGGCTGGTGAACTTCGGGATGGTCGTCACGGCCACCGTGACCGACAGGGAGCGCCTGCCCGATGCCGTCGCGGCCATTGAACAGACCTCCGGGACCGCCCGGGTGCTGCTGCGCCGCGCCTACGGTGCGCAGGACACCGCGTTCGCGGCCTCCCTGCCGCTGGGGCTGGTCCTGCCCAGGCACAGCATGCTGCCCTCCGAAATCAAGGACGCCCTCTAATGGCCCGCATGAGACTCTTCACCCGCCCGTCCAGGAAAGCACCTGAGCCGGCAGCGGCAACGGTGGCACCGGCAAACTCTGGGCGGCAACCACGGGCAGCCGGGCCGGGTTCCCGCGGCTGGGCAGGGCGCGGCGGGGGCATGGCCGCGCTCGTCCCGTCCGTGACGGAATACCGGGGAACGACGGTCCAGGTCTGCGGGCTGTGGCCGTTCTCCTCGGGGGCGTCCTCGCCGATGATCGGCGTCCCGCTCGGACGCCACGAGGAAACCCAGGCCACGGTCTGCTGTGATCCGATCAGCTGGTTCCAGCGGGCACGTCTGATTTCCAACCCCTCCGCGTTCATCCTGGGCAAGCCCGGTCTGGGGAAGTCCACCCTGGTCCGGCGCATGTTCCTGGGGCTCTCCGCCCAGGGCGTCCACCCCCTGGTCCTGGGAGACCTGAAGGGCGAGCACATCAAGGCGGTCAAGGCTCTCGGCGGCCAGGTCATTTCCCTGGGCCGCGGCGTGGGGTACCTGAACATCCTTGATCCCGGCCAGGCCGTCGAAGTCGCCCAGCTCCTTGAGGCCAACGGCCACCACGAAGCCGCCACCCGGGTCCGGGCCGACGCCCACGGCCGCCGCCTGAACATGGTCGTCTCCCTCATCACGATCAGCCGGAACAACCCGCCCACGGACCAGGAACAGACAATCCTGGACCGGGCCCTGCGGGTCCTCGATGACACGTTCGACGGCATCCCGGTCCTGAAGGACCTCCTGGACGTGATCGTGTCCGCCCCGGACGAGCTGCGCCAGGTCGCACTGGACCGCGGCGACATGGCCGTCTACCTGCAGGAAACCCGGGCCCTGGAGGCCACCCTGCTGGGCCTGACCGGGGGAGGGAAGCTGGGAGAAATCTTCTCCGCCCAGACCACCAACCCCATGAAACGTGACCGCGCCGTGGTCTTCGACGTCTCCAGCATCGACGAGACCGAGACGGACCTGCAGGCCGCCGTGCTACTCGCGTGCTGGTCCTACGGCTTCGGAACCGTGAATGTCGCCAACGCTTTGGCAGACGCCGGTCTGGAGCCGCGCCGGAACTACTTCGTGGTCCTGGATGAGCTGTGGCGGGCGCTGCGCGCGGGCAAGGGCATGGTGGACCGGGTGGACGCCCTGACTCGGCTGAACCGCTCGGTCGGTGTCGGGCAGATCATGATTTCCCACACCATGTCCGACCTGCTGGCACTGCCGGCGGAAGAGGACAGGATGAAGGCCCGCGGATTCGTGGAACGCTCCGGCATGGTGATCTGCGGCGGCCTGCCCGCTTCGGAGATGCCGCTGCTGACCTCGGCCATCCCGTTGTCCCGGCAGGAGCAGCAGAAACTCATCTCCTGGCAGGACCCGCCTGCCTGGGACTCACGCGGGGTCGACGTCGAACCCCCGGGGCGGGGAAAGTTCCTCATCAAGGTCGGCGGCCGCCCGGGAATCCCCGTCCAGATCGGGCTCACCTCCATCGAACAAGGCTCCGAAGGCCTCAACGACACGAATACCCGCTGGAACAAACCCGCCGAAACGCTCATGGAACCGCCAGCTCCGCAGCTGCCCCTGGAAGGAGGGACACCGTGAGTGCACCGAACCGCAAAGGAATGGGCCTCGGAGATGCCCTGCTGGTCTGGTTGGCCATCGGCTTCATCGTCGTCTTCGGCGGCGGAACCTACGCCGCCGTGCACCTGGGCTCGTGGATGGCCGGCATCCCCGCACCCCCCGCGCAGCCCATTGATCTGATCGCCGGGCTCATCAAGGGCCGGGTGCCCTGGCCCGTCCAGTCCACCGTCGCCGCCGCCCTCATGGCCGGCATGGTCCTGGTCCTGGCCATCGTCGTGCTGCTGGCTTGGAAGAAGGGCGCGTCCAGGCGTGCCCGGGTCGATAAGGCCGCCCGGTACCTGGGGCGCGGGAAATCCCTGGCCGCGTTCTCCGAGAAGGGCGCGCAAGCCACGGCCGAGCGCCTGGGCGTGAAAGGCAACCCGGGCATCGTCGTGGGCAAGGTGGTCGCCACCGGGCAGAAGTTCGTCCAGTCCTGGGAAGACCTCAGCATCGACATCTGGGGGCCCCGGACAGGTAAGTCGACCTCACGGGTCATGCCCGCGATCCTGGACGCACCCGGTGCCGTGGTCTCGACCTCGAACAAGCGCGACGTCCTCGACGGCACCCGCGGCGTCCGGGTCCTGACCGCTCCGGTGTGGGTGTTCGATCCGCAGAAGATCGCCCAGGAAGAACCGGACTGGTGGTGGAACCCGCTCTCCTACGTCACGGACGAAGAGAAGGCCTATAAACTCACCCAGCACTTCGCCGTCGGCTCGCGGCTCCCGGGGTCCAAACCGGATGCCTACTTCGACCCGAAGGCCGAAGACATCCTCTCCTCATACTTCCTCGCGGCCGCCCTGGGGGGGCTGCCCATCACCCGGGTGTATCTGTGGGTGACGGAACAGGTCAGTCAGGAACCCATCGAAATCCTCAAAGAGCACGACTACGAGCTGCAGTACAAGGGCCTGGAGTCCACCCTGAAGCTGGCCGACAAGCAGCGCGACGGCATCTTCGGCACCGCCGAAAAGATGATCCAGTGCCTCAAGAGCAGGAACACGCTGCGCTGGGTCGCCCCGGCACGCTGCGCCTCCGTGGCCACGGATCCCCGCCGCCGGTTCAACCCGCACGACTTCGCCGCCTCACGGGAGACGATCTACATCCTCTCGAAGGAAGGTGCCGGCTCCGCCGCGCCGCTCACCACGGCCCTGACTGTGGCCATTGCCGAGGCCATGGAGGAACGGGCCGAGCGCAGTGGCGGGCGCCTGCCCAAACCTGCGCTGTTCGCCCTGGATGAGCTGGCCAACGTTGTCCGCTGGGCCGGGCTGCCGGACCAGTTCAGCCACTACGGTTCCAAGGGCCTGATCGTCATGGCGATCCTGCAGTCCTGGTCCCAGGGCGTTGAACTGTGGGGGGAGGCGAACATGCGGAAAATCTGGTCCGCCGCCAACGTCAAGGTCTACGGCGGCGGCGTCGCCGAAGAAGGCTTCCTCCGGGCGCTCTCGGACCTCATCGGGGACTACAGCTACACCAACATCTCCATCTCCACCGGCAAAACAGGGTCCAGCCGCTCCCGGCAGGAAAGCAAGGAACGCATCTTCGACGTCTCCAACCTCGCCGAACTCGACCGCGGCCGCGCCGTGGTCCTCGCCTCCGGCGCACCCGCCACCCTCATCCGCACAATGCCCTGGTACACCGGAACCCACAAGGACGCCGTCGAAGCGTCCATCAAGACCCACAGCCCCCGACCCGAGGAACCGGCCGCACCGGCAGTTGCCGGGCCGGTCGCTAACCCCTCGGTCACGACGTAGGAGGCTCTGTGATGGACAGCAATATCGGACGATTCAGCGCAGCTCCTACTCCCGGCGAGACGGAGGCATCTGCCGAGAGACCGACGGGAGAGCAGAAGCCACCGGAATTGGTCTACGGCTCAGCCGAAGAGTTCCTGCACGAGCAGCTCCTGCCGACCTACGTCCGCGACGTCGACGGCCGCGCAGCCAAATGGTGCATCGAATGGTACTTCCACCCCGAAGCCCTCTCCCGAGTGGAAGCACTGTGGCGGGCCTGGGAACACCTCAGACTCGACGGAGCCACCGGCATCAGCGTCTGGTTCAAAGACCACGCAGACCACCACATGAACGTCCTCCTGGACCCCCGCGGCCCGTTCTACAAATGCGATATGCAAAAACACCGGGACCCCGAACACCTCGAACCGAAAAAAGCCCCGGAAGGCTGGTTCCCTGACGTCCGCACTCAGCCAGCCTAGAAACCAGCAATAAGCTCCTGCAGAAGACATGAGTCTCGATGCCTGCCACCATGCAGGTGCTCTGGAAAACCGCCCGCGAAAGACCGAAGCCCTTGGGGCAAATCGACCTTGCCACATGCATAGCATCAGCTCGAAGGATGCCCGGACGGGAGTGGATCTGCCGATGGGGGTGAACACAGATGCCGTAAAGCCTGCACTGTTGAACCTGGCGTGCCTGGCACGTGATGGGCGGCATTGGGGTCAACCGAGCGGCAATCGAGAATCGACTTTCAATTGCGCCACAGTCTGGTTTCGGTACTTTTACCGCGGGCCATATTAGGACGATTTCGGACAAGACCGGAACGACCGAGGAGCACGAGTGGTACGCTTCCGCGCCCGTCGAGTACGGCTGGTCCCGGAACGCACTGATGAACCGTTCGGCGAAGATCCCACACAGAGACTCCAATCTGTTGTCAAGGTTTCCTGACATCACTTGCGGTCGAACCTCAGCACTGTTAAGAAATCCTGGCAGGCGCATTTCCACAGACGATTCGGGGGCAGCGGGCGTCAGCAATCCTGTTGGAAGGGGTAGATTCACCCAGGGATTTTCGGCTAGGCTGCGGCTACTTTCTGTTTAAAAAGTGGCCCTGGCGAAGGGCGTCGTGAAGCGAGGGAAAATGGCGAAGTGCTCAGATTGTTCAGGAACGGGTCTCTGTTATGTCTGCGATGGCAGCGGGCGTAAATACAAAATCGGTAGTGATGTGGAGTTCTCTAGCTGCCTCACCTGCAAGGGTGGCGGAAAGTGCAACATTTGCGGGGGATCAGGCCGGGAATAAAACCGGTTTGTGTCTTGATATGCAAGCCTCACCTGCCTAATCCGGTCGATCCGCCCAGACAGAACTGACGAATAGCCACTTGCAACTGTGAGGTGAAACAAATGGAACTTCATGAGATGACCATGATGATCAAGTTGGAACGGGCCCAGGAGCTTCAGTTCGAAATTACTGAAGATCCTATGAAGGCTCGGAGCTTGGGTGATGAACTGATGACGAAACTTCTGGAGGCCTGCGAAGCGAATCCTGCGAGGAGAGATGAAATCATTGCAAATGGAAATGCTTGGTTGGTCGACATGGTCGCCAGATTCGGCGGGCGCAGACAGTGGGACCTCGCCGAGCAGTTCCAGTATCTTCTCAGGCGCCTTAACGTAGAAGTCGGAGAGGTGCGGGCGGGCTATTACGACTAATTCCGCGGGCGGCAACACGGGGTGCGGTAGTTTGTCTTCGTCTCGTCCTCGAAGAACCCATCCAGTTCCGCGGCAATTCTTGCGTCACGGCGAAACCCAGCTGCCAGTACTTCCAGAAGACATGCGTGGCAGCCCGCCCCTTTCCTTGAGGCAACGAATCGAAGGGCCCTTTCGAGGGTCCTTCTTTTCTCTGTTCTCTGTCTGCTGCCTCTCCGCATGCAGCGGTTGGAGCCCCGGGGATCGAGCAGTCACTCGGCCTCATGAGCCTGTCGAATAATTCCAGTTCAATAAGGCCATGGAATCCGCGACGAAAGTCCGCCGCGAATGGGTCAAGACCCTTGTCGCTTGCCAGCGAAATGGGACAACTGTGTACCTCGAGTATGGGACCACTTGGAAGTGTTATTTAGGATCGCGGACCTCCGCGGTTTCGTCGATGACGGCGCGCCGGTTTCCGGTGAGGGTCCAGGACCAGGTCGTAGGTGTCTGCAGTGACTTCGATCCTCCCCATGAGGAAGCGCACGCCAGTTGCTGGGCATCACAGTTGTCCCAGTCTTCGGCCGATATCGTTGTCCGTGATGGTTTGCTTGCCGTACAAGGCGAAACCGTCGTGGAACAGTTCATCGATGAGAAGAACCGACGCGTCCTAGATCGCCCCCACCCCGGGGACGTGTCCCATCCGCAGGAGCTGTCGGTCGACAATCGAGTCAAAGCTCTCAATTGCGCCACAAACTGTGGCGCAGGGTTCGCGGGTTGCACGGATGAATCATCTCTACCCATTTCTATGAATATCTAAGTTTTTGCTAGACTTGCATATATTTCAGTAGATCTTCGTAGAGAATGAGGCTTCATGGACCCGGTATCGAATCCGTATTCGCCCGGCGCTGGCCGGAAACCTGCGGCCCTCGTCGGCCGCGACCGGCCACGTGCGGACTGGCAGATTGCGATAGATCGGGTCGAGGCCGGCCGGACTGCTCAGCCCTTTGTCCTCTACGGGCTCAGGGGAGTGGGGAAGACCGTCCTGTTGTCCGATTTCCGGCGGTCCGCGACGGACCGTGACTGGCTTGTTGCCCAGGTCGAGGCAGGCGCCGGTAAGTCATTGCGTGAGGCCTTGGGGGAAGCTCTTCATGCACCCCTCGCTGATCTCGCGCGCCCTTCGGCCGGGCGGCGATTGCTTAAGGCACTCAAGACCGCCGTGAGCTTCAAGGCGTCCTATGACCAAGACGGGACGTGGAACTTCGGCCTGGATCTGGCCGGCACCTCCGGCGGGGGGGCGGACACCGGCGTCCTCGAAACCGATCTTCGCAAGCTCGTCCACGACCTGGCATCGGCCGCCGAGGAGGAGAGCGTCGGCTTGGCGATCCTGATTGACGAAGCCCAGGATCTCGATCAGGCCGAACTCGTGGCGCTCTGCGCGATCGCGCATGCGGCCGCGCAGGATGACTGGCGTGTGCTTTTCGCGTTTGCCGGCCTGCCGAGCCTGCCCAGGGTTCTGGCTGAAGCAAAGTCCTACGCTGAACGGTTCAACTACGAAAAGATCGAGGAACTCCGCGGAACGGCCGCTTCAGAAGCACTGACGAAACCAGCTACCGACGACGGAGTCGAGTGGGAAGAACCGGCCGCAGCGCTGATCGTCGAGGAGAGCGCCGGCTACCCGTACTTCCTCCAGCAATTCGGGCAGGACACCTGGAACGCAGCAACGGGTTCGAAAATCACCTACAACGATGCCCGTGTCGGCGCAGCCAACGGCCGTGCAGCCCTGGACAGCGGATTCTTCCGGGCCCGCTGGGACCGTGCAACCAGGGCCGAACAGAACTACCTCAGGGCAATGGCCGAAGACGGCGATACGGGAAGCTCCTCAGGTGAAATCGCAGCCCGCCTGGGCCGGGGGCCGGCCAGTTTCGGCCCGATCCGGGCGAACCTGATCGCAAAAGGTCTGGTCTACGCACCCGAACACGGCGTGATCGCATTCACCGTCCCGGGAATGGCAGCCTTCATCAAACGCCAGCCCAAATGATCGTCGGGCTTGGCCGACAGTCGGCCTTTGGCGGATCAAGCCGATCTTCGGCCGACTCTCTTTCTAGCGCCGGTCATGTTGATACGCCACCTGGCCATGTCTACGCTCACCCCAAATCGTTGGGCTATTTGCGGGAGGTCCAGGCCATTGCGTACAGACCATACTGCTTCGGTTATCAGGAGGGCGCCCGCCAGCCACTTGGCCTCATCCTCAAAGACCTGATCCCAATCACGGCAACCCATGAGATCTAGGGCAGGTTTGGGGAGTGCTGGAGTAAGCCGTGCGACAGTTCACGGGCGATGTTACTTGCCTGGCGGCTGGATTTATGGGCATCATTGTGCACGATGAGTCGCTTGGGGCCACTGAAGACGGTCACGGCACTGAACGCCTGGGAACTGCCGGATCGGCTCGCTGCCGTATGTGGTTAACCAGAGCGCAGGTAAATGCGACGACCCAAAAGCTCTGGGATTGAACGATAAGTTCACCAGGCCGTTCCTGTTCGCGCAATTTCCATCTTGACCGGTGTCGACACGGTAGCTTTGCGTCTGTGAATAACGTTCAGTTGCTATGGCTATCCGCGATAGCGGCGGCCCTGCTCGGGACGCTTCCAGTTAGACGCGCAAGGATGCCATCGAAGTCAATGACGAGGGGGCTGCAGATGGTCGTCCTTGCCATCGGCCAACTTTCAGCTCTGACGGTCGCCAATGCCATTGTGGAGTTGAGGTTCGGATCCGCTTTGTGGGGTTTGAATCCCGCTAATTTTAGTTTCGACCCTTGGCTGACTGGAATCTGTGCGATCTTCGGCGGGGTTGCTTCCTTCGCAACGGTTGTGCTCCTCAACCGGCTACTGGCCGGTCGGGAAGGGGCGGACCTACGACGATCAGCTACGACGTTAGCTTTCGTGATTTCTTGCACGCTCCTAGGTGCAGTGGCCTTCGGTGTAGGTGCGCCTATTTCTCGTTCAGCAACCACGTCCAGGGCGGTCATAAGCATTGCTACGAGTGGCGCCGTCGATCTTAGGGCCGACGCGTATCTCGGTGATCCCGCGAGTGCGCGGTCGGCAGCTGCGCTCTCGGGAGGACTGTCACTGCTGCTAACCGTGCAGGCTCCTCCTGGCACGCCTGTGCAAGTCGCAGTTGGATACTTTGGCGAGGACAAGCCAAAGATGGAACCATCGAAAGATCATGGCGGACGATGGAACGTCGGACCTTTTGACAACTCCATAAACTCCGCTGTCTGCGGGATGGTCTTGCCGGAGGATCAGCGCCGAGACGGTTACCTGGCGACGACATCAGTCGAAACCGATGGGGGAGGCTCAGCGACCGCATGGATCGACGTCAGTGGCCCGTTCAATTGGATATCGACAAGCGGCGACCAGAACATGGTGGAACCACCGGTATTGAACGGGGCTTGGGAAACGGCTACGGCTTGCACCAAAGCTAGCGAGTATCGGTCGCCTAAACACCAGATCATCACTGCGGTGGTGAACCCGAGTTATTCTGTCAGTTTCCGAGATCAAATAAGTCCCGCCCAACCATTTGCGACGAGTACGTCGGGTCCAGATAGACTCCGCTGGATCGACGAAACGCGTTCTGGTCAACCCGGACAATCTTTCCCTCAGATCAATCCCGCGTACTCAATCTCGACTGCGGACACGCAACGATGGGGTAGCGGTGCACTCTATCTATCGGCGCTCTTGGCAGGTGGTGCATTGACAGGAGCCTTCGAGCTCCTGAGGGACTGGCCACGACGGATTGACAACATGCCATCATCGGCACGCCATCGAAAAGGTGATCGAAGAAGTTGATCGTCGTGATCGCTCAGTCTTAAACCCCTAATGCGAGGTGTCGAAATTTTGTAAGGGCGGATTTCCGTCGAATGACTGATCTATACGAAGAGACCCTTGGTGCAATCCGTAGGCGCTGCGGGTAGGCCAAGGCCCCACCCTGAAACCGTCTGGTCCATGACGCAGGACGGGGCCTTCCCTCGCGCGAACACCTAGGCCCTTCCGGCGCGCCCGCTTGTCCCTCCGGTAGTGACAGACATTTGAGTCTTATGCTTTATCGGTCAACCCAAGGGCTAATCAACGACCGCCACAGGTTCGAATACTAGGCCACCAGAGTGCCATTTGATGGCTTGGGCCACGCCGTCAACGGCCCGGTGGAGCGATAGGGCGCTTTTCTGTCGCATGACAATGGCTATATGGAACCTGACATGCCGGTGTTGGTCCGTCTGCACCTGGATGCGGGGCGATCGCTTTCAAGAGGCAGTGACCTCCGGAAGCACGCAACTAATGGCTCGGCGAAGTCGGTCGTCACGCGTGCTCTGAATGGCACGCGTAGTCCAAGCACTGAACACCTCGACCTTCCAGTTGCGGAGGTGGGACGATGCCAGCGCCAAGAGGGGCTTCTTGCGGTCGTAGACCGCCAGCAGAGCGGCGAGATCGCCGGCGCCAACAGCGGCAGCTATCTTCGTTTCTATATCTGAGGCGAGCTCGGAGACGTCGAGTTCGCCCGTCCGGGCGGCGTAACTGGTAGTGAGGTCTGCGATCGACTTGTCTGCCGAGAAGTCAATCTGCTTGAGCATTCTGTCGATACGTCGACGGCAATAGCCCAGGACAACCTCACTAACGTTTTTCTCGCTCATTGCATCGGCGAAGATTGCTGCCTTCAGCCCCGCGAGTTTCGTTTCTAGCTCATTCCCTTCGAGGTCGTTCATCTCGAGGATCGCGCGCGAGACAGCAGGGAGTAGGAGAAGGTTCTCGATTTCCGACACCGGCAGTATTTGGATGCCGTTGGCAGCGAGATTCGCACGGTCTCGTTCGTCGTGCCCGTCCGCGTCGACCAATCCAGCACACTGGATCCGGGTGAGCGCTGCATTGCGCCGCATCGTGACGACCGAGTGAATCACGCCTTCGCAACCGCCGCGAGGCACGACTGTTCAGGCGGGATAACAGGCGCGATACAAGGCAAGGTCGAGGCTGCCCTGTTCGCCTTCGACGAAAAGGATCGGCTTGCGGCTGCCAAGAATCAGTGTGACGAGATCCTCGCTGAAGCCTGCGGCCTCGGGCACGTTTTCGATGACCCATCCGGTAGTGGGTGCGTAGCTCCGCACTACGTGTTTATTGCCGGCGCGCGATGCTGCGAACTCTAGATCGTGCGTGATCAGAAGAAAGGCGCAGTCTGGACGCGCGGCTTCCAATTCGTCCCAAAGGCGGCTGAGGATCGAGCGGTGTACGTGAATCTCTGGTTCGTCCATGATAAAGACTGAGCCGTGGTCGGCGACCAGCGTTTGGCCAATCATATAGAGAACCGCTTTTTCGCCGTCGCTCATTTCAGTGACGCTGTAATGTTCGCCGACTGTCTCGTCTATAACGGGAGAAACTTTGATGTCGTCTGCCGTGATGGTTAGGTCGCGGGTAGGCAACACCCGATGAAAAATCGCTTTCAACTTCTGCATGAGCGTATCGCGGCGTTCGATCGGAACGCCGTCCGCAGCGGCATTGTAGGCGCTTACGGCCGTATTCGCTTGCTCGCCGAATAGCACCTGAAGTAGAGCGCCTGCGTCGTCAAGTATGAAGCGAGGCTGAGCTTGGCCCCAGCGTACGATGTCACGCGCTGCAAGTTCACTACCCCATTGGTTGGGTTTTGCATTTCCGTAACGGAGCTGAGCTCGGGCAGCCTCCTCACTGATTTTCTCGATTGAGGGATCAATGGCTAGCATCCGCTGCGCCGAAATACGATGTGCGATGACCCCGAGCTGCCGTTCGCACTCAACCGCCAATTTTGTTTTTCCGGACCCGTTGGCGCCAACGATAACTGTAGATAGGCCTGCTCGAAACTCAATCGGAACGATCGCGCCTGGAACTGATATGTCAATGGGAAGCGGCAACGCTTTCTCCTAAAAGTGGCTCTTCGCATTTCACCGTGGTGGGGTGGGTGTGTCGGTGCCCGGTGGAGGTCGAAGTTTCCGATGATGGAATCTACTGGACTGGCCGCCCGAAGGATCTCGACGTGTCCTACGCTACCTTCGATGCACCTGGTCCGACCACGAGGGCGGACAGCTTGTCCTTCGCCTCGCTGAGCGGGGCCGTTTCATAGTGAAATGTGAGCCGGAAGTATGGCTAATAGCTAGCCGCATCTTTGGCTAAAAACGGATACTTTGTAGATCTATGTTCTCGGTGGTCCAGTGCTGGCCGCCCCGTTCGAATAGCCAACAGCCTATTATTACGCGGCGAGAAGCGGTTGGGGGAGCGTGCGTGGAAGGCGCTGTCCCTGGCGTTAAGGACTAGGCCTTTTTCACCCCAAAATCCGGGGGGTTAGAGCCCCTCGGCCAGCGCCAGGTTCACGGCCGCGATGTCCAGGAATGCAGGGTCGAAAGGCTTATCGGAGCCGGTCATGTCGGCCACCCAGGCGGAATGTTCGGCGTGGCCAGGATGGGACGGGTCGGCGAGGGCGTCCATGATCTCCTCGTAGCCGGGAAATCCTCCGGATTCCAGCGGGCCGCGCCGGCCGCCGTCAATCAGCAGAGCTGGTGGAGTGTCGTCGTTTGCGGGCCAGCGGGACGTCAGTTCGATCCGGTGCAGCCAGCTGTCGCCGAAGTCGTACTCGTAGAAGGCTGCGCCTGAACTCAGGTCGAGCAGCTGGTCCAGGGAGCACTCCTCTTCAGGCCTGTCTCCCGGTTCTTCGCATTCCTGCCTTGGTAGCCACTGCAGGACTTCCGGAATCTCGCCGTTTACCGGCCGCAGCGGGGCGAAGGGATCATCTGTTGTGAACCTGTGCAGGTGCACGTCCTCCCAGCCAAAGACTGCCTGCAGGACCTTGTGTACCTGCTTCAGGGCCATGGAGCCCCGGATCTCAAACTGACGCCAAATTGTAGGCACGCTGCCGACGAGCTCCACACGAACCTCCAGGACAGCGTCCGATCCATCTATGTTCCTGGCTGCAAACTTATCCATGGAGTCCATACTCTCAAGCAACGCTGAATGGAGACATCGGTACTATCGGCATTGACAGAATCCCCTGAAAATACGGGAGTGAGGAACCCGGCGGTGACCGGTTCGCCGAATCATACGGAGACTCGTTGGTGGATTTCCACCCCGATGTTGGGGATTGCTGTCGCGGGTCAGGCCGCCTGGGTAGCTAATGGTCCCAGGAGCGCAGCGTAATCGGGGGCTAGGATGCTCAACCGGTATTCGGACTGGAGCGGATCGACGTGGGCAGGCAGATGGTGGGACCGCGAGCAAGTCCGGAGTTCTTCCAGCGCGTCGGGCTCGATCCAAGCCCGTGTCATGTCGAGCTCCAGCGTCATGCCCGCGGTGAGCGAGTTGGCACGCTTCATCACGTCATACAGGCCATGGATGCTTTTGGACGTCACGCGGCCCTGGGTGGCAACCAGGGCCTTTGCGCAGTCGAGGTCCACGCGGACCAGCACCCGAAGCTTGTCTGTCGTCACGAAAATTTCTCCGCTCTCAGTTGGGTGCCACAACGCTGTGGCGCCCCGGACAACCATAGACGAAATGTGATCCATGCGACATATCTGCCGGTGTTGGATGTTTCCGCCGGTGTCCGATCTCAACATAGTTGCCAGTTCCGACCTGGCAACTGACAGGTTGAATGAGACAACAAATGGCCTTAGCAGTCTCATCAAACGTGTCAGTTCCGTATGGATCCGCCGCCGGGCCGAGACCCGGGGGCCGCTAGGGAGTATTCCGTTAGGGGATCCTCATGCGGGACAACCCCACGCTGTGGCGAATCTGTCCCGCGAAGGTGACTTCGAAACTGACAGCGTAGGTCATTGCCTGGTCTGGCCGGTGGGGGATCCTTTAATGCATGAGAGATCCGCGCCCCGATTTGGGCATTCCCGAGGACAGAGCGGCAATCTTCCATCACGTTGGGCTAATCCTTAGCCAAGCGAACCTGATCGACGGGCGACTCATCCAGCTTGGATCATGGCTTTCTGATCCAGCGGACGCAAATGCGCAGCGAGGCCGCTGGGTCAAGATGAATCGCGCGGTCGAGAAGCGCAAAGCGATTGCGAGCTTGCTGCCGACGTGGCAGCATCGTGCACCGCTTATCGAAGGGGTGCGGCGCTGTTTCGAATACCGGAACACCTTCGCTCACGCTTCTCTTGAATTCGAGTTAGGCGAGCCACCGGACTACCACGTCGAGTGGTCGTGGCTCACTGCGAGTATCGCAGACGCAGACAAGGTCACGCCGATCGATCTCGGAGTCTTTCGAATGTGGGAATTTCGATTCGAAGCACTTAATCAGGCGCTCAAGTACGTCTTGGGCGCGGGCCGATTTTTTGTTGAAGCCCAAGACCTCCCACTCGACCAGACTGACCTTCGAGGAGCTCTCTTGCAGGGCGAACATGACGACTGGTCTCTCGTTTCCGACGATCAGGTGGATTCGTGGCAGGAAGCAGTTGATTGGCTTTTCCCGACAGCCGTCTATGCTGACGCCGGGCACCAGTCCCCGACTACATGAATACGGTCGGCCTGACAGTTCCTGATCGACCGGTTAAAAAAGCCTCCCCCACATGTCTTGCGCGCAAGACGGCCAGTCCTCCCCGTGTACGGAGGCAGGGAGATCTGCGTCGGGGCTCGGATCTGTCGGCGTTGCCTGTGGCCCCTGCGGGCGGTTGGGCTTACCTTGGTGTGTGTGTGAGCGCCATGGCGGCGCTGCTGGGGGCACGGCACCCTGAGGAGGGTTCTGCCATGTTCCCGCGCTATGAAGTAAAGGATCTGCTCCGTCGGCACGCCGTCTTCCTGGACGACAGTGTCCTCAGCAACAAGATCTCCCGAGATCCGGTCGCCCAGATCGACGCCATTCTTTCCGAGGAACTCCCCCTGTTCATAGCCGAGCAGAAGATAAATACAGGGGGGCGTCCTGTCCCGGTGATGTTCTGGTCCCACGGAGGGAACGTCCTGCGCCGTAACGCGATCCGCGAAGTCGTCGACTACACCCCCAAGTGGCTTGCCAATGGGATCTACCCGATCTACTTCCTGTGGGACACCGCCCCTGGGGCGACCGTGTGGGATGCTATCAAGGAGTGGTTTACGCCCAGTCCTGCAGGCCAGATCCTGGAGCCTCTCCCTCGTAAGCCGCCATGGCGGAACCTGGTGCTCGGTGCCGGGGCCCGGCTCGTCAATGTTCCCGACATCTGGACGGAGATGAAGGAAGCAGCATCGAACTCCAATGCCCCGATCGTGGGAACGTGTCAGGGCGGCGCCTACCTTTTCGCGCAGCGCCTCGCGGCCCGCTGGAGCGTCCTGGGGCAGCATGTCGAGCTCCACGCCGTGGGGCACAGCGCCGGGGCCATCTTCCACGCCGACTTCATCCCGCTCCTGTACCAGAACGGCATCACCGGGCTCGAAAGCCTCCAGTTCCTAGCGCCGGCGATCCGAATCGAAGAGTACTCCCAATTCGTCAAGAAGATGCGGGCGAACAGCTGGAACATCCGCGACACCCGGATGTTCACCATGAAGCAGGACGCCGAGGAGCAGGACACCGTCTTCTGGCTGTACCGGGGGTCGCTGCTCTACTTCATCCGCGACGTCCTCGAATACGGCAAGGCCCGCGAACGCGAACTCCTGGGTCTCAAGGTGGACTTTGATCGGGCTGACCCCATGGTCACCGGCAGTTTCAACGATGTCATTTTCACCCCCACGGCTGGGGCAGGTGGGCTTGGCGGGAAGAGCGATGCCTCCTCGCACACCGCGTTCTCCAAGGATCCGGAGACCCTGAACAGCATCGCAACGAACATCCTCGGAACCTACCCGTGGTCACCGTTCTGACAGGACACAACATACCCGGACAACGGCGACCCCGTCCGCGTGCGCCTGCCGCTCGAAGGCTCGCGATGAGAGCTGCGAGGTCCTCCGCGAAGGCCGTCGACGACGCTACGGACTTCGTGGTCGCGATCTCGCCCTCGATCCAAGTCTGGACAAACCAGAGCAAAGGGTACTGTTCGTAGGCTTCCCAATCGCGACCGGCACGGGAGACGACACGGTGCTGACTGTCGCGAACTCGCGTGGCAGCGTGTTCCGCAACCAGCGATGCGCGAATCTTGGCAGCGTCCTGTCTTTACATCGGGAACTGGCGGCGTACCGCGTTCCCACCCGGTAGAGGTAACTAACCGTCCCGGCGCTCTCGGCCGCAGTGATCTTTTCTTCGCGATCGAAGGAAGGAGCCCCCGCACGAGGCCCACGACGTCAGATCGGCTCAGACTGAGTTGATTCTCGTGCACGATCACTTTGCAAGCCTACGCACGGACACGTACTGAGCCGGCAGCGTTCGCCGGTGCGGCCACAGTCTGCCCTCAGCGACACTGACACGTCAGATGAGACAGCGGGCCGGATCCCGAAGGCTGACACATTGGATGAGAGAACTGACAACTATGTTGAGACCGGACACAGGACATTGGGGGAAGAAGGGTCAATAGTTGAACCTTAAAGCAATTTACTGGCATCCCTGCGGATCGAATGTGGGCGTATTCATCGGCCGCAGACGGATCATGCTGGAGAATTGCCCGTGTGGAAAGAACGAAACTAGTCGAGTCAGCATTCGCCGGCGTTCTCAAGTCCCGCGGGTTCCGTAAGCGGGGTCGTAACTGGTTCCGCACGACATTGGCCGGTGAATATCAGGTGGTGAACCTTCAGAAGTCCCCATGGGGAAGCGGAGACTACTACCTCAACCTGGCGTGGGACCCGTCGGTCCCTAGGGGGGAGTTTCGGTCAGAAAACCTCTGCCTTCTGAGTCTTCGAGCCGAACAAACGGATGTGATCCCGTCGATTGACTTTGTGCGACACGACGGCTTGGTAGCTCGCGACCTTCCGGGAACCATCCTGCTCGACGCCGAAATGAGCGGCCGGTTCCCGGAAGATGCCTTCGTCGAGCAACTCACTGAAGTTGTTATTATCCCGGTCGCGAACTTTATGGATAGCACGCCCTCTTTTGTCGACCTGGTTCCTTTGCTTTCTGCTAAGCCGCAGTACGCTTTCGTCCGGGTGCGGGAGGAACTCAGCCGTCGCGGTCACGACTTGCCTGCACGGTAACTAATGGACGTCTTCGGGTTCACCGAGGCAGGTAGCCAGTCGGAATTGTCAGACTGTCATGGCTGAATTGGAGCATGAGTAATCTCTATACCAAGAACGGCCGTCCTCTCCGATTGCAGGGAGATCGGCTCTACTCCCGCTCCGGCATCTACGTTGGCAAGGTGTATGACGATCGCGTCTACGACCCGAGCGGCCGCTATGCGGGGACAATAGTCGGCGACAGGGTTGTGTATCGAAGCACACACAGTGCGAGGATCAAGGGGCCATCGACCAGCGCCAATCGAGTTGGTTTGGCCGCCGCGAACCGCGTTCAGAGCGCAATTTGGGGAGAAGAACCCCGATTCCCGGACTGAGCCCGCAGCAGCGGTTATGTTCGTCGGTCTACGTAGCGTGACCAGGAGTCCCCGGCATTGTCGGCGTGGAGGAACGCAACCTGGTGGCTGTAGCCGAGTGCGTCCGCGACCAGTGGTGGCGGGGAAAGGGTCAGGTGTTCGTCGAGGGCGGTGTTTCGTGCGCCGCGCAGGTCGATGCCGAGGCTGCGGAGCCTGTCCATGATGGTGTTTGGGTGAAGTGGCTGTCCGGCTCGGGTTCCGGGGAAGAGCCAGGGGCTTTGTGTGTCTGATCCGGTTCTGAGGTTCGGCCGGTTTCGCAGGTGTTCTTGAAGTAGTTCCGCGACGGGCTGGGGCACGGGGACCGGATGCGTACCGAAGGCGATCTTCATGTTCGCGCTGCCTTCGTTGGGCTCGACGGCCTCGACGCGGAGTTTGGCTACCCGCACGAGCGGTTGGGCGTAGAGAAGCAGCAGGATCCCGGCGACTCTGTAGGGCAGGGATTCGCTGGTGCCGGTGAGCAGTTCGCGCAGCCAGGCCAGGCGTTGGTCCTGGGTGATTGCCGGGCGTTTTTTGGCGGTGTAATGGCCCATTTCCACGCGGGTGTTTGTTCCGGTGTTGTTGATGAAGACGATGAAGGTGCGGATGGCTTTTCTGGTCGTGGGTCCGGTGGCGAGCCAGGTTTCGATGTCTTGCTGGGTGCAGGTGGCTGCGGTTCTTTGGTGGGTCTGCCAGAGCCAGTCCAGGAATTTGATGGTTTCGGTGATCTCTTGTTTGGCCGAGTGCACCGGGCCGCGGGCGCTTGTTTCCGGTGTTGTCGTGGACCGGATGCGCCGTAGGTGGTGCCATGTGGCAAAGTGCTCGACAGGTCTTGCGACCTGTTCGGGCAAGGGGCGGAGCTTGTCTTCGATCCAGGACTCGAACCGGGCCAGGTGCGGGTCTTGGTAGGGGAGGAGTCCGTGGTGGACGAACAGTGCCCGCAGGTGGTTGGTTTCTCGTTCCGCTGACTTGGCCTGGGCGTTGAGTCCTTCGTGGGTCAAAGGTGTTGTCCCGTTTGAGAGTGAGGACAGGAGGGCTTGGACTTTGGGGGAGCGCTTCCAGGTGATGATGCTCTCGGGCCGGTCTGCCTTGCAGAGGACCTCGACGATTCTGACGGCTATTCCTGAATCGGCAGGGTCTGTGAGCAGTAGATCGTTGAGGTCGTCCCGGAGGGCGCAGCGGGCGCAGATACCCAGCCGGTAGAACTCGCCCTCAACACCGCAGCGGCCGCAGTGGAAGTCGTGGGGGATGCCTGCGCAGGGTGCGCATCGCGGCCCGCCGATGGTCTCGGGCGGGCCGGGGAGCAGCCGGTGCTGGCCACAGTCAGGGCAGGTCCCGTGGGTGCGGGTGGCGGTGGTGAAGCAGGGTCCGCAGATTTTGCCTTCGGGCCAGGTGGCGCGTGTTCGGCCGGCGTTTCGGCCGCATCGGACGCAAGTGGCGGTCCCGGTGGTGCGCGGCCGGCCGCGGCTGGTGTTGCGGGGAGTCAGCCCCTCTGGAGCCTCAGTGTCCATCGTCGATGATGCGGGCCCGCCGCGGGCGGACGGTTCGGTTCAGGTCTACGACATTGGGAGCGCTGGTGCCGGTCTTGCGGGTGCGGGCGTCGGCGGCTGTCACCGTGATGAGGTCTTCGGGGCCGCAGGAGAAGATGTCACAGATCGCGGCGATGAGTTGGAGCGCGACGCGTTCGGGCTTCTGGTTGACGAGCCGGTAGACCTGTGGCCGGGACAAGGAGATGCCGCGCTCGGCCAGCAGGGGGATGAGGTCGGTGGTGTTGTGTAGTCCCCGTGCTGCCATAAGCTCGGAAAGCCGCCATTTGTATTCGACTTCGCGTCTCACCATTGGCCCCGTATCTGCACGCCCAGAACTTCGTCCATGGTGCGGTCCAGGGCCGCACGGAGGGTGGAGTTGCGGAAGTCATCGCTGACGAATTGATAGATCCCGGTGGTGGAGGCGTGTTCGTGGCCCATTTGATATTGCACGAAGCTAGGATCCCACCCGTCCTCCAGGAGGTGTGTTGCGTAGGAGCGTCGCAGTGAGTGCAGATCCAGGCCATCCAGCGGCAGTCCCAGCTCGTCCAGGTAACGCCGGAGCCGGCGCAGCAGGGTGGATTCGCAGATCAGCCCACCGCGTTCGCTGGGGAACAGGTCCAGTGTTTCAAGCGTTCCCCGCCCGTTGGCGAGCCAGTCCTCGATGACCCCGGCGGTCCAGTCGAAGACCGTCAGGACGCTGCGGGGTTTGTGCGGGGAGCCCTTGCGTGACTTGCCGAAGCGGACCTTGCAGACGCCTGTTTTTCCGAACCTTCGCGCCTGCGGATTGGTCGCGAAATCGATGGTCTGCAGGTGCCGGAGTTCGTTGAACCTGAGCCCGTACGAGTAGGTGACTTTCAGCATGACCGCGTCGCGGTAGGCTGCTTTCCAGCCTTTCTTGCCAGAGGCCGCGATGAGTTCGACCTGGTCATCCGCATGGTCGAACAGCATCTGCAGTTCAGCCTTGGTGAATGGCCGCTTCGAAGGACGCCCTTCGTACTCTTGCGTGTGCGCAGCGGTGTTCCAGTCAAAGAAGACCTGGGACGGGTGCGTGCCAAAGCGCTGCTCACAGACCTGGTCCCAGCCATAGTCGGGATTGGATACGTAGGACGTGAACCGGCGGAGGGCGGACTGGTAACCGCGGATCGTGGAGTGCTTCAGTTGATGGATCGAGCGCAGGTCACCGAAATACTCCTCGACATGGGCCGGTGACCAGTTCCAGGGGAACTCGTTCACATGGTTCACGAACCTTCGGACACATCCGATGCCCTTATCAATCGTGTCGAATTGAAGGTTCCTGGAGAGCTGCTGGTTGCGCCAGCCCGTAAGCATGTCCTCGAGCGTCTGTTCCTCGGGATGCAGCAGCCGAACAGCACTCAGTTGCAGCACGCGCCCGGACCCATCGACCGCCATTTTCGCCTCCAAATCACGCCTGAATCATGTTCATAATTTGAATCAATGATTCATCAAACGCATCATCACGACAAAACCGCAGGTCAGAGGCGCGTCTCACGCCGTCACAGAAAACCACACGCAGCCGTCTGGATCGTCCGGGAAGCTGCCCGCCAGGGTTGCAGAGGTGCAAAAATCCGCGCAATCCCGGGGCGAGTGAGCCCGCCCCGACGGATCCGGAGGATTAGGGCGAATTGATTCATCTGATGAGATACGCAGAGTATTACTTTACATAAG